>MWCL01000048.1 GCA_002070025.1 Spirochaetes bacterium ADurb.Bin215 | reverse complement strand
GTCCTGCACGGGCGGGCACGCGAACGCGACTGATGTTGCCGAGTACCTCGTGCGGAAAGGCTTGCCGTTCAGAAAAGCTCATGAAGTTGCGGCCGGGATTGTGCGGGAATGCATTGAAAAGGGCATTGCCGACATCCGTGACCTCCCCTCCGAACAGCTCATGGCGCATTCTCCCCTGATTGGTGCCGATCTGCCGGAACAACTTTCTCCCGAAGCCTGTGTTCTGGCCCGGGATATTCCTGGCGGTCCGAATCCGGATCGGGTACGAGCCCAGATTGACGATCTTGTCGCGCTGGTTGCCCGTATACGGAAAAAATAAAAAAAATTTCCGGAAAACCTGGCCACTTTGGGCACTTTTCTCCTACATACATAACACCCCCGTTTTGCGTCAGCGCGCGCCGCATTTCGGGAAACGTGTTATGGATATGGAGGAGAAATCATGAACGCACTCAATTCAATTCTGATCGAAGGTAATGTGGTACGGGATGCCGTAATCAAGGAAACGCCGCGTGGTACGCAGGTGTGTACTTTTTCCATCGCTTCAAACCGGTATTACCGGCAGGATGATGAATATGAACAGGAAACGTCATTCTTTGAAGTTGAAACCTGGGCAAAACTCGCGGAGGCCTGCGGCAAAAATTGTCTCAAAGGCCGGGGAATTCGGGTGGTGGGCCGGCTCAAACAGGACCGCTGGACCAGTCCCGAGGGAAAGAATTTCAGCAAGGTGAAGGTAGTAGCCGAGCATGTTGAATTCAAGCCGCAGTTCAAGAACAAACCGGGTATGCAGGCGGAACTGGACGGGATGGATACAACCGAAGACGGTGCAATGCCCGTCGAGGCACTGGCGGAAGCAGCCGCAGGAAAGGAACAGGCCGTTCCCGCATTCTGAAAACCGTTCCCCGATAGAGGGTATTGAATTCTTCATCCGGATTCAGTACCCTTTTTGAAGAGGGAAAAACCATGAATACCAATGAACTGTCTGCAGCATTGCGCAAAAAAGTACTCCGCTTTCAGCAGGAGGAAGTGACCAACGAGGCAATTTACCGCAAACTGTCCCTTCGCCTCCCGGATGCGGAAAACGCGAAAATTGTTGGACGCATCGCGGATGAAGAAAAAAAACATGCAGAACGCTGGCAGGCAGTGACCGGCATCGTGATGAAACCGTCCGGCTTCAAGGTGTGGGTTTTTTTCCTCATTGCCCGGTTTCTCGGGTTAACGTTTGCAATCAAAAAACTTGAGAACGGTGAAAGTGAAGCACAGGACGGCTACGGGACGGTAAAAAAAGAATTCCCTGATGTCCAGAAAATCATAGACGAAGAGAAGGTTCACGAAAATCTTCTCATCAATCTTGTTGACGAAGAACGACTGAAATATGCCGGCTCCATTGTGCTTGGCCTTAATGACGCGCTGGTAGAACTTACCGGCGCCCTTGCCGGGTTTACCTTCGCTTTTCAGAATACCCGCCTGGTGGCCATGACCGGCCTCATTACCGGCATTTCCGCGGCCTTTTCCATGGCGTCGTCCGAGTACCTTTCCCAGCGTTCCGAGGGGGACGGTAGTGTTTCCCCGACGAAGTCCGCCATGTATACCGGCGTCGCCTATATTTTTACCGTAATCATGCTGGTTTTACCGTTTTTCCTGGTGAGTCACTTCATGGTTGCGCTTGCCCTTACGCTTGTCATCGTCATTTTGATAATCCTCGGATTTAATTACTATCTGTGTACTGCGAAAGATCTTTCGTTCAAGAAGCATTTTACCGAGATGCTCCTGCTCAGTCTTGGTGTTACGGTGATTTCCTTCGGGGTCGGTATCGCAGTAAAACACTTTCTCGGTATCGAGATTTAACCCATGATACTCGGAGTACCGCTCTTTTTCCTCTTTTGCATATATGGGGTAGTGAATACCTACTTGCCGGTATTCCTTTCATCCCTCGGTTACTCGGTAACTGAAATCGGCATACTCATGGGCTGTTTTGAAGCGGCCGGTCTTTCCATACCGGTTCTGGTCAGTTCCCGTGTGGACAAGAAGGGCACCCATGGCCGGACAGTCATCCTTCTGAGTCTTCTGATCATTTTGGTGCTCCCGCCGCTCGTTCTCATCCGCCATTTCCTGGTTACCGCCATTTTTCTCGGATTTCTTGCCGTCGGGTTTAAAGGTTCGGTTCCGTTGATCGACGCGCTCATTTCCCGAAACCTCGGGGATGACACATCGAACTACGGAAAAATCAGGGTTATCGGGAGTATCGGTTTTGTTTTTGTGACCCTGCTGCTGCAATTCACTTCCCTGGTGAACCCTGACTCAGCCATGTCCATTGCGTCCGCCATCGTTGTACCGTCATTACTGGTTATTCTTTCCATGATCGCGATACCCGGTCTTATGCACCGTCAACCGGCACCGGCAACTGACGTTGAGAATGCCGGTTTTATTGCCCGGTACCGTGAACGGTTGAAAAACTTTTCCCCGGCGTTCTGGTTCGGAATATTCCTCATATTCCTCGGGTTTTCGGACTCACTCCCTCACAGCGATTCTTCTCGCTCTATGTCCGCGATTTTCTCGGCATGGAATCCTATGCCGGCCTGTGGGCCCTTTCCGCCGCGGCGGAAATTCCGTTCATGTTCTTGTCCGGGTTCTTTATCCGGAAATACGGAACGGAAAAACTGCTGGTAGTATCACTTGCTGCCATCACGATCCGGAATCTGGTATACGCCGTGTTCCCCACCTTCGGCGGAGCGGTTGCAGGACAGCTGTTTCATTCGATCTGTTTCGGCTTGTTTCATCCGGCGGCAGTTGTATTTATCAGCGAACGGGTTCCCCGGCGCTATCTTGCGGTCGGCCTTACCCTGTATACATCCTTTTCCATGGGACTCGCCTCGGTTATCGGCAACGTAATTGGAGGCTTTGTGATTGAGGGGTTCGGGTATCGCACCCTGTTCGTCTTTTTCAGTTTCTTCCCGCTCATCGGTATCGTGGCGTTTATGCGTTTTCGGAATGTCGTCTTCAGGAAAACCGCGGTAAATTGACACGCGGGAGCGGGTAGCGTATTATCGATTCCATGCTGGGAACAATTGTAAACTGTGCTGCTGTCATTATCGGATCCGCCCTGGGGATCCTGTTTTCAAAACGGGTAAGCAAAGAAATTTCGTCGGTTATTTCTTCGGGTGCCGGGGTTTTTACGCTGATAATCGGATTTTCTCTGGCTTTTCAGTCGAACAACATCATTTATCTTGCGCTTTCGCTTATAATTGGCGGGATTGTCGGGACCATTCTTGATATTGACGGGAAAATTCTCGCGATTGGCCGGTTTTTGGAGCGCCGATTCGGTCAGCAGGGTACGGATGATTCCGATGAAAAAAAAGATTCCCGTTTTGCGTACGCGTTTCTCAATGCTTCCGTGCTTTTTTCCGTAGGTGCCATGGCTATCGTCGGTTCTTTCAAGGCCGGAACCGAGGGCGACTATACCCTGTTGTACACAAAATCGGTTCTGGACGGCTTCATGTCCATCGTATTTGCCGCCGCGATGGGGATCGGTACCGCTTTTGCCGCGCTGACCCTGTTTGTATATCAGGGATTGTTGACCCTTTCTTCCGGTTTTCTCAAACCATTTGTTTCGTCCTTCATGATTTCGGAGGTTACCGGACTTGGAGGCGCCCTCATTGTCATGATAGGAATAAACCTGCTCGATCTGAAAAAGCTCAAAACGGCCAATTATCTTCCTGCGATACTGGTGGTAATAGGATTTGTACTGCTCGATCCTGTTTTTACCCGCATATCGGAACTTTTTGTTTGACAGAATTGACAAATCCGCCTATCATGGAAACCATAAGATAATTCTCAGGAGGCCTTGAATGGCAAAAGTAGAGCTGAAAGGTATCGGCAAGGTGTATGACGGAAACGTCCGCGCCGTAGATAATGCCAATATCGTTGTAGAAGATCGTGAATTCGTCGTATTTGTTGGACCGTCCGGTTGCGGTAAGTCCACTACGCTCCGCATGATCGCCGGTCTTGAAGAAATCACCGAAGGTGACCTTTTTATTGATGGCGAGCGCATGAACGACGTTCCTCCCAAGGACCGCAACATCGCAATGGTTTTCCAGAACTACGCGCTGTATCCGCACATGAGCGTATACGACAACATGGCGTTTGGTCTGAAGATCCGCAAGACCGACAAGAAGGAAATCGAGCGCCGTGTCAATGAAGCCGCCCGTATCCTTGATATCGAAAAACTGCTTGACCGCAAGCCCAAGGCCCTTTCCGGTGGACAGCGCCAGCGTGTCGCGGTAGGCCGTGCGATCGTCCGCAATCCCAAAGTATTCCTTTTCGACGAACCGCTTTCCAACCTTGACGCGAAACTCCGCGTTCAGATGCGTGCCGAAATCTCCGATCTCCATCACCGCCTCAAGGCGACCATGATCTACGTTACCCACGACCAGGTTGAAGCCATGACCATGGGTGACAAAATCGTGGTAATGAAGGACGGAAAGATTCAGCAGATCGGTTCACCCCTGTATCTGTACAACCATCCCATCAACAAGTTTGTTGCCGGATTCATCGGTTCACCGCCCATGAACTTCCTCACCGTGAAGATCATCGAAAAGGGTGGACAGATCGTTGCAGACGAAGGTTCTTTCGAAATTGTACCGACTGCCGAACAGCAGAAGGTTCTCAAGGATTACCTCAACAAGGAAATGTACTTCGGTGTTCGTCCTGAAGACCTTGAATATGTAAAGACTCCGGCTTCTAAGAACAACATGCAGATGAAGGTTTCCGTAAAGGAACCCCTTGGAAACGAAACCCTGCTCTTTGTATCTACAAAGACACAGCAGATTATCGTCCGCACAAGCCCCGATGTAACATTCCAGATCGGGGATACGGTAAACTTCAAGCCCCTTATGGAAAAAGCCAAGTTCTTCGACAAGGAGAACGAGCTCAGTGTTTGTGATGATGTGAAGGCAGAGTAAGCAAGAGCTGTATTCATATATCATTCGCCGGGGGCCCGGCGGAACATATTAAAAAAAGCACGTGCCTGTCAGCCGCGTTCCTGTACGGAACGCGGCTTTTTTTATTTGATCGGTGTAAAGCTGACCCGCTGTTCGGGAAGGGAAATTCCTGAAGCCGAAAGCAGCACGGAGTCGTTAAGATTGGCGTCAGGAAGGGGTATGCGGTCCTCCATGCCGAGTTCGGGAACAAGAATCGTCGCGGTCGTTCCCGCTTTGTCTACAACGACCCCGGTACCCTGCCAGTCGGGATGCCGCATGAGATAGACCAGCTTCCAGTGCAGGTTTGATTCACGTTCCGCAAGGGTGCATTCACGGGCTGCGGCGTCTCCCGCGGCAATACGCATAAGCATGTCGTCGGTATCCATGAGCGGTTCGCCGGCCAGATAGCGGTGGAGCTGCTGGTGAACCACGAGATCTCCGTATCGCCGTAGAGGGCTGGTAACCTGGGCATACATGCCGAGGCCGAGACCTGCGTGATCGGCGGGAATTGTTCCCACCTTTCTTCCCCGCATTGACCGGCGTTTCCGGTATTCGCCCGCGAGACCCTCCGGCAGGGCAGACGGAATGTCGGGGCTGTCCTGGCTTGCATACTGAAAGGGAATACGGTTCTTGAACGCAAACAGCGCGGCCGCTTCCCCCGCGATGAGCATCATTTCGCGTACCATGTCGGCAGCGGGCAAGGACTCCACCCGGTCAATAGAGATTTGATCGGCAAGGGGCTTGTCCGGGTCGAATGCCAGGTGGACCTCCGGCAGTTCGATAAAGACCGCGCCTGCGGCTTTTCTGCGGGCGATATTCCGTTCGGCGATCTTGAAGAGCTCCTGGAATTGGGGGGCTTGTGCCTGTTCCGACACTTCCCGGTATGTTTTTCTCGTTACCCGGATGAGTGTCCGGTGCACGGATACATCGGCGATTGAACCGTTATCCGCAAATTCAATTCTGAAAGATAATGCAACGGAGGTAGCGGTCAATCCGAGCCCGTAATACTCGAGCGCCTGATCCGAGAGCATTCGGGAGGCTCCCTCGGGCACATAGAGCGTTGAGCCGCGAGAGCGCGCGGCAAGATCGGCCGGGGTGTCCGGACGGACCGTTTCCGCGGGATCTGCCACATGGACCCAGAGAATGCCGTTATCCAGGCTTACCGCGTCGTCCGGATCGGCACTCCATTCATTATCAATCGCCCAGGAGTCCATGGCGGTCAGATCAAGACGGCCGGAATCGGGTTCGGGCCTGGAGACTTCAATTTGCGGTGTTGACAGACTGAGCCCGTGGCGGTAGGGCCAGGGGTTTCGCTCATCGTTCCAGTATCCGCAGGAAAGAAGGATTGCGTGAGCAAGTTGGGGTGTCTCGGAAAGCCCTGCCCGGGAAAGAGCCTTTGATTTTGCGGCGGTTCCCAGTGCGAGCGCTTCAATTTCCTGCAGGAAACGGTCGTCATTCGGCCGTATGATTCCGCCGGGTTTGCCTGCCGCGGAGTTTTTGAGGCGCAGGGTAAATTCGTTCCGGGCAGTTTCCTCGCCGGACTTTTGTTCTGCCGCACGCACCAATTCGGCGGCTTCTTCAGCACTACGAACTGTAACCGGCTCGTTCGGGGTGGTGCAGAGAAACCAGGGAGAAGAGGAAATTTCTCGCCAGCACGCCCAGGCGAATTCCGGGGACAGCGGACCCCAGACGAGTTCGGAGATATCGGTAAAGGTTGCCGGTTCGTCACGAAAGAATTCGGCGGCCTCGGTAAAGTCGGCAGGCGGAGGTGTTTTATCCAGCACATCGGCTATCCGTACGACCGGACCCGGGGAGAGTATCACGAAGTCTTTTTCCCTGACTCGCTTCGTACCGGATTCGAGCTGAATTTCGAATTTGTCGGCATCTCGTGATACAATTATTGCAGGTTGTCCCTTGTGCAGGACGAGCGCATTTTTATCTGCTTTCATTACAAAAAGGTAGCATTTTATGCAGGCCGCACACAAGTCCCCTTGTATAGACCTTCCATAATTGGTATATTTATACAGCAAGTACATTAACTTTGAATAAATATTACAATGGAGCTGTTTGTATGATAGTCATGAAATTCGGTGGTTCGTCAGTAGCGAATGCGGACCGTATCCGGCATATTGCCGAAATTATCAAGGAATACCGTGAACAACGCCCGGTGGTGGTTCTTTCTGCAATGGGAGACACAACTGACGATTTGATTGAAGCCGCGGATCTCGCCCTCACCGGCAAAGTGTTATTGGACAAAACCGAAAAACTCCATCTTGATACGGCAAAAGCCCTGGGAATTCCCGATGACGAAGTAAAAAAGCGTCTCGGAGAACTGCGTACCCTGCTCACCGGGGTTTCCATGCTCAAGGAGCTTACTCCCCGGTCACGGGATTATCTCGTTTCATTCGGCGAGCGCCTTTCGGTACGCATGATGGCCGCATATTTGAACTCGATCAATGTACGTGCGGAATACCATGATTCCTGGGACGTCGGTTTCGTATCCGATTCAAATTATACCAATGCCGAACTCTTGCCGGAGACCTGGGAAACAATCAGGACCAAACTCGGACCCTATGCCGCCGGAAAGAAAAATGACGGAAAACCGATACCGGTTGTTACCGGATTTCTTGCCCTGGACAAGAACGGTTTTATTACTACGCTCGGCCGCGGAGGAAGCGATTTGACCGCGACGGTTCTCGGAGCGTCGCTGCGTGCGGAAGAAGTTCAGACATGGAAAGATGTTGACGGTATTCTTACTGCGGATCCCCGGATTGTTCCCGACGCGCGTCCGGTGCCCGTTGCTACATACGAAGAAGCTGCGGAGCTTGCCTACTTCGGGGCCCAGGTCCTTCATCCCCGGTCAATGCTTCCCTGCCGCCAGACAGGTACGCCGGTGCGGGTTAAAAACTCATACAATATCAGCGCGCCCGGTTCCATAATCGTGACAAAACACACGGAAAAACCTTCGGCGGTTCGCGCCATAACAACCAAGCAGGGCGTAACGCTCGTTGATATTGTGTCAACCAGAATGCTCGGTCAACACGGATTCCTTGCGAAAGTGTTTCAGGTGTTTTCCGATCATCGGGTCAGTATCGACGTAATCGCGACTTCGGAAGTGTCCGTTTCGCTCACCGTTGACCACGAAAAGGCCGAACTTTCGGCTTTGCGGCGTGATCTTGCGAAATTTGCCGATATAGCCATCCGCAAAGACCGGGCCATCGTAACCGTTATCTGCGACGTACGCCGTTCAAGCCAGATTCTCGCGCAAACATTCAATGTTCTCGCGAAAGAGAAAATCAACATTCAAATGATCAGCCAGGGAGCGTCCAAGGTTAATATCAGCATGATATGCAATTCTTCCGAATCTGCCCGAGTGGTTCAGCTGCTGCACCGTGAGTATTTCGGTTCCGCAGATATGGATGCACGGGGAGGTACCGCATGAAGATAGCACTTGTAGGGTACGGGAAGATGGGGCACATGATCGAAACGGCCGCGCTCAAATGCGGTCACGAGATTGTGTGTACGGTTGATCTTTTCGCGGAAGACGCCGGTTGTATAACCGGGGATTCAGGGGAAATGGTCCGCGCGATAAAAAAATCCGGAGCGGAAGGAATTATCGAGTTCTCGCACCCGGCGTCGGTCATGCAGAATATTACCGCGCTCATTCCGGCACGCATTCCCCTGGTTGTCGGTACAACCGGCTGGAAAGACAATCTTCCCGCAATTACCGAACAGGTCGCCCTGAACAAAACCGCGCTTCTCCATGCCGCGAATTTTTCCGTAGGAGTAAACCTCTTTTACCGTATAGTCGCGGAAGCCGCGCGCCTTGTGTCGGAATTCGACGCGTATGACGCAGGATTGTTTGAAGCACACCATAATCAGAAAGCGGACAGTCCCTCGGGAACAGCCCTGGATATTGCCCGCCGGGTAATGGAAAACATGCCGAACAAAAAACGTCTGGTTACCAACAGCGCCGATCACAAACCCGAACCCGATGAGCTTCATCTTGGCAGTGTCCGCGTCGGGAGCGTTCCCGGAACCCATACCGTCTGGTTTGATTCCGCAGCCGATACCATCGAGCTTACCCATACCGCGAGAAACCGGGAAGGCTTTGCCCTTGGAGCGGTTCGTGCACTTGAATGGCTGGCCACTCCCGATCAGGAAGGTAAAGATCGGGTAGGGGTGTTCACCATGGACGATGTATTCAAGGAATTATAAGAACTGCTACCAATTCTGTTGAAAATCAGTAGCCGGCGGTAATGCTACGAATTTTGTTGAAAAGGTAGTGCACTGATAGTCGCATACCGTTAACAAGGTATACATCACGGTCTCCCGTACGATACGCCGGTTCTCCGAATACACGTTCAAACACTTCACGAGTATCGCCGGTTCGGATGTCTCCGCCGGGAGAAACCGGAGAGCCGGAGCCAATTGTTATTTCCATTACCCGGGGTTCACTTCCTGTTTCTGCTGGGGGGAACGAAAGCACTATTCCCAGACGGGGATAGGTCCAGATTTCGGAAAAGTATGTATACGTAATTGTTTCAGGTGGTCCCCAACGGTCGGGAACATCGGTAGCCGGGGTGCCGAGCTGTATGCCGCGGAATGAAACGGTTCCGCCGTTCTGGCGCGTGGTGAGCTTTCCGAGGTACTCGATGAGTTGGTCAGCACGTTTGTGGTCGTTGCGCTCACGAAGTATCATTGTACGGTTAATGAGGATATCACGGGCATCAGAGGGGAATCCCTCCGCAAGAAGCACGCCTCCGGAGGGAGCCTCGGTGCCGATTTTGGCGGTTTCAGTATAAAGACGGGCAAGGATGCGTTCTGCTTCCGCAGGGTCTTTCCCCGAAAGAAACAACAGGGACGCGTAATTCGCCCGGGCGGTACAGCTTTGCGATCGTGCCTCAAGTCGGGCGGCTGTTTCAGCTTCACGGAGGGCAGCATCCGTATCGTTTGCACCCTGGTACAGGAGCATGGCGAACGAGGATGCAAGGGCGGGATCAGGTTGTACGGAAAGTGCTGTGCGGTACGCCTGTAATGCGGAATCAAGGTATACGGAGTCTCCCGCGAGGGAGGGCGCCGGTCCGACATCGGATGCTGCCGGTTGGCCGGTTTTCCAGTTCTTCGCATGGTCAATGAAACGGTTGCGTGCGGCAGTTACACCGGTGGATGCGGCCGGGAAGAGTGTCGCCATGAATTGTGTTTCCGCCGGGACGGTTGAAAGCCATCTGAGGTGCATCACAAGGGCTTCAAGTCTCCAGAGGTAATAATTCTCCGGAAGTGATTCGCGGATGCCCTGAAAGGCAAATACCGCGTCCTGGAAAGCGGTTCCGGTCCGTAGTGTCCGCAGTACGGTTTCATGGTTGTCGCGGAGATCCTCATATCGGTGTGTGTTATCCGAGAGGAAGGCGAGGCGTTCGCCGGGAGACAGGGGAACGTCCCGCGGGGGAGCCCCGGCGTTTTCCCGAGCGGAAACGAGCGAGGCGAGCCGGGGAAGATAATCGTCAATATAACTGGAGCTTTCATAGCCGGAAAGGTCGAGCAGTACCCGGGCCATGAGGTCGGCGTTTTGTACTTCCTCCGGGGTCTCACGGATTGAACGGGCAAGATCTGCAGCGGCCCGTGAAGGGCCGGTCGTTTCGGCGGTGCGGCAGAATGCGCGGAAATCATTGTCCAGGGCAAAACGCGCCGCGTTATACGCAAGGAAGGGAGCGAGTTTTCGTTCGCGTTCCCCGGTATGATCCCGTGCCCGCCGGGGAGAGTCCACCGTCAGTTCAAAAACGAGATAATCGATATGATCAAGGAGACCGGTGGAAAGCACCATGGTCCCTTCGGGATAAAAGCGGGAAAAAACTTCCGTATCGTCAACAACCATGATACGCACCGGTCCGCGGTAAAGTTCCGTACTGCGGAACAGCATGAAAAGGACTGAATCGATGGTTTCCCGCCAGTCGCCGAGCGCTTCGGGCAGAACCTCGGTCCGGCCCAGGCGGAGCAGCTCCTGCCGGGCCCCGGCGACAAGATCCCGGCGGAGACCGGTGTCGGGCACAGCCGCCGGAACCGGCATGGCGGGAATGAAAAGTACGGCGGCAAGGGTAATTGCCATTAGATGTCGGATCATATACTTACAATAACACACCGGTAGGCTAATGGCAACGAAACCGGTATACTCTCCCGTACCATGGATAGAGTATTTCTCAAAGACAAAGAAGAAAAACGGATCAGGCTCGGACACCCCTGGATATTCGACAATGAAATAGGCCAGTTCCAGGGCCCTTGCGCCGACGGTACATCCGTTGAGGTCATGTCAAAGTCGGGCCTCTTTCTCGGACGCGGCATCATTAACCGCAAATCGCGCATAACTGTGCGTCTTTTTACCCGCAACCGTGAAGAATTCATTGACCGCGCGTTTTTTGAACGACGTATCGCGAATGCCTGCGCGCTCCGCGCCGCGGTTTTTTCGCCGGAAGATTCATACCGCCTCCTTTTTGCCGAAGCGGATCTTGTCCCCGGTCTGGTATGCGACCGTTTTGTAAGCACTGACGGGGATGTGTTTCTTTCGATCCAGTTTCTGACTCTCGGAGTGGACACCTTCCGCGACGACATCATCTCCGTTCTCCGGGAACAAACCGGAGCAAAGGGCATCTTTGAGCGGAGCGACGTACACGTTCGCGGTCTCGACGCTTTTACCCATACGGGCTCCTTCGCGCTCAACGCATGGAAGGGCGGGGCCGCCTCGGTGCTCGCAGTGGACATTTCCGATACCGCCGTTGAGACGGTCAATACCAACATTGCGCTCAATGGAGCCGCCGGTACGGTCAGGGCGCAGACTGCCGACGTCTTTGATCTGCTCAAGGCCGCCGATCGTGACGGAGAGCGTTATGGCTGCATCATTCTTGATCCGCCCGCGTTTACCAAGAGCGCGAAGATGGCGGACAAGGCCTATGGCGGCTACAAGGAAATCAACCTGCGCGCAATGAAAATTCTTGAAAGCGGCGGCTATCTCGTCAGCTGTTCCTGTTCGCATTTTTTCTCCGCAGAACAGTTTTATCACATGATCCAGAACGCCGCGATGGACGTAGGAAAAACCATACAATTTCTCGGAAAGTACGGTCCTGCTGCGGACCACCCGGTGCTTGCCGGATATGCGGAATCCGACTATCTCAAATGCGCGGTGATGCGCGTATGGTAGAAAAAAACGCGGTTGTAATTCTCGGTGCGACCGCGACCGGAAAAACGGCTTGCGCGGTTGCGATCGCCAGGCGGTTTTCCGGCGAAATCATCTCCGCTGATTCCCGGCAGGTCTACCGCGGTCTGGATCTCGGTTCCGGCAAGGACCTCGGTGAATACGGCGAGATTCCGTACCACCTCGTCGACGTTGTATCCCTTCCTGACGAATACAGCGTCTATCAGTTCCAGAAGGATTTTTACGCGGTTTTCGACGATATTGCTTCCCGAAACGTGCTTCCCGTTATCGCCGGGGGAACCGGCATGTACCTCGACGCCGTTATCCGCGGGTATCGGTTCCGTGACGTACCGGAGAATCCGGCGCTTCGCTCCGAGCTTGCTCCATACAGCCTTGAGGCGCTCCGGGACCGTCTTTTAAAGCGAAAAAAGGAAATACATAACCGGACCGACCTCGAGATTCGCGAACGGCTCGTACGCGCCATCGAGATTGCCGAGTCGCCGGGGGATGAAGAGCCCGCGCCAATACACCTTGCTCCCGTCATTCTGGGTATCCGCTTTCCGCGGGAAGAGCTTCGCCGGCGTATCCGTATCCGGCTCGAGGCCCGCATCGATGAAGGAATGATCGACGAGGTCGCGGGAATACATGCGGCGGGTATCAGCTGGGAACGACTGGAACGGCTCGGTCTCGAGTACCGGTTTACCGCCGAATATCTTCAGGGTAAAATCTCGTCCCGCGAGGACTATGTCAGTCAGCTCTATACGGCAATATGCCAGTTCGCGAAGCGGCAGGAAACCTGGTTCAGGGGGATGGAGCGCAAGGGTGTGGACATCACCTGGATAGAAAACGGCGACCTCGCGGCCGCCGTTTCATACGCTGAAAAGTTTTTTTGATTGCGGTTTTTCACTAGGCTGACACGATCGCTGAAGCGCTTTCCATTTCAAGCAGATACCCGGTACGCAGACAGCTCTCGAAGAGGGATGCGGGCATATACTCGTCGATGATCTTTTCGTATCCGTCCTGGTCACGGTAGATGCGAACCTTGAATCCGTCAGCGGTTTCGTCGAGGATGGAAAGATAGTCTGCAGAACCGGAATAGGTTCGGATATAGTAATTTTTCATGGTACCTCCCGGTACCATTATTTTCGGGTTTCAGGGAAATACCTTTAGCATTATAATACTCTCCATGTATACGGACGCGCATATTCATCTGAAAGATCTCGCTGACCGGACGGGTGGGACGGTTGTCCTGCCCGAAAACACGCTGATGTGCGCGTCGGCCTGGAATGAAGCCGAGTTCCGGATACATGAGGTACTGGCTGCAGACCATCCCGGCAGGGTGTTTCTCTCATTCGGTATTCACCCCCAGAACCCCGATCCGGCCATGCTGCCGTTTCTGGAGAGACTGGTTGAAGAACATAGAATTGCCGCAATCGGTGAATGCGGCCTTGATTTTTTTACACAGGAATTCCGCGTTACCCGCGCCGATCAGGAGCGGGTCTGGGATGCACAGCGCTCCATCGCGATCGCAGCCGGCTTGCCGCTGATACTGCACGGCCGCAAGGCTATGGCGGAGTTTTTTACGGTAGCAGGAGAGCTTGCGCGGCTTCCGGCGGTGGTTTTTCACGGATGGGGCGGGTCGGTCGTTGAGGCGCGTTCGTTTATTGACCGCGGGGTTCGCTCGTATTTTTCCGTGGGGAAGGCCCTGCTTCGCGGTCACCGGAACCTGCGTGAAACAGTCCGGATGATCGGAGCGGAGCATCTCCTTTCGGAAACTGACGCGCCCTGGATGCCGCTCAGGGGAGAACCTTTTTCACGGCCGGAGGATATCGTTTCGGTGGTACGGGAAATGGCGGTACTCCGCGGTGTGGACGAAAATGAATTGACCGAAACACTCGGGGAGAATTTTCTGCGGGTGTTTACCGGCTCCGGTTGAACGAGGCGAGTTCTTCAGCGGCCGTGGTGTATTCGGCTTCCATATCCCGGAAAAGGGCGAGGTAATCGGCGTCTTCCTCTTTTCGGGCCGCTTTTTCCAGAATTTCGGCGCAGTTCGAAAGACGTTCCGCTCCAAGGGTAAGCGCCGCGCCTTTTATTTTATGAGCGTGATATGTAATTTTTACCATGTCCAGAGCCGACACAGCCGTCCGGAGGTTGTCCATATCGGCCGGACTGTCCTGCAAAAAGGCTTCGATGAGTTCCTCATAGATTTCACGGTCATCGTCCAGGCGGGCCAGTGCTTCGGCGGTATTTACGGTCATCATGTGTGTTTCTCCCCCAGTATCCGGTAAAAGTCCTCTCCTCGAGCGGTGGTTACAAGAAAAGCGGGAAGGTTTTTAACCGTAACGAGACGTACTGCCTCCATGCCGAGATCGTCATAGTCCAGGACTTCACTCGAAGTGATGTACTGGTCGGCGATGAGCGCGGCGACTCCTCCGGGGAGGCCGAGGTATACGGCTCCGTATCTCCGGCAGGCATCCGTCCAGGCTGCGCTACGGTTTCCCTTGGCGATGGTGACGAGGGCCGCGCCACGGCTCATGAGATCGTCCGCATAGGAATCCATTCGTCCGGCGGTTGTGGGTCCGAGACTTCCGGAACAGGCATGCTTTGGCTTTTTCGCCGGACCCGCGTACATGATTGCATACCGGGTCGCGTAACTCGGCAATTCTTCCCCGCGGTCAAGCAGGGCTTTCCAGCGTGCGTGAGCCGCGTCTCGGGCAAGGATGAGTTTCCCGCTCAAGAGGAGCGGTGTCCCCGGTTCGTGATCGGCGAGCGACGCCAGCACGACAGGAATTCCGTCATCGAGACGGACGATTGCGGATTGTCCTGATTCTTTTTCATACCACCGGGCGGCTTCGGCATATTCCGGGATGGACGCGGGATCGGCAACGGTTTTCTCGAGGAAAATTCCGTCAGCGGTAATCATGGCGTGGAGATTCCGGTGCGCGGAACAGGAAACCCCGATGGATACCGGAAAACTTGCCCCGTGGCGGGGCAGGCGGAGTACAACCGCACCGGTCGCGAGAGCCGTTCCGCCGAATTGGGCGCCGAGACCGGTTTCCGCCGCAATTTCCATGACCAGCGACTCGAGTTCCCGGTCGCGTTGGGGCAGGGAACCGAGAACCTGATAGTCAAAACCGGGAACTCGCTGGTTGAAATATCCGGTAGTGGCCAGCTTGAGCGCGAGGAGGTTTTGCTCGGGACTCAATCCGCCCGCCACCACGGCGATGGTGTACGGCGGACAGGCCGCGGTGCCGAGTGCGGCTATCTCCCTCCGGAGAAACGCTGAAAACGACGCGGGATTGAGCAGTGCTTTTGTTTCCTGGAAAAAGGCGGTCTTGTTTGACGAGCCGCCGCCTTTTGCACAAAACAGGAACCGGTACGCGGGTTTGTCCGCAGGGATTCCCGCGTCCTGTATGAGTATCTGGGGCGGGAGGTTGGTCCCGGCGTCGTGTTCGGTGAAAAAGGAATCGGGAACAACGGTTGAATACCGCAGGTTTTTTTCATGCCATACTGTTTCCACGCCGCGGGTCAGCGCCTCGCGGTCGGACCCGGAGGACCGTACGCGGGTGTCTTTCCAGGCAAAAATCTGGGCGGTACCGGTATCCTGGCAGAGCGGCAGGGTTCCTTCCGCGGCGATACAGGCATTCCGGATCATGTATGAGGCTACAAGCCGGTCATTGCGGCTCGCGTGATCATTCCGGACTATTGCGGCGATGGAGTCAAGATGCTCCCGTGTCAATGTGAAACTGATGCGGGAAAAAGCCGCATTCGCCAGGCGGACCAGGTCGGTATCCGATACTTCAAGGATGGTAGTGCGGGTGTCGTTCAGTAGTGTTTCACCATGCGGAGGAAGCTTGTCAAATTCCATATGGAAAAAAGTATAGCTCGGGTCCGTGTTTTTTGCTATACTCTTGTTCAGCAATGACTGGAGGTTCCATGACAATTCTGTATTTGCTCTGCACCGGTTTTTCACTGGTATTTTCCCTCACCTGTTTTTCTTTCGACGGCGGCAGCGCCCTTGCCGCATTCCTCCTGTCTTGTATCTTCACGCTGGCTTTTATAGCATCCCTTGTTCGTTTCCGGCGAACGAGCGAACACCGGACGCTTTCCGTATTCAGGAAACTTCTTGAATACCTTCCTTTTGTGCTTTTTGCCGCGTTTATCATCCGCCGGGCCGGCGGTACGGAACCCGGCTTTTATCTTGACCTCGCATCGGCCCTGGTATGGACGGCGCTCACCATTACGGGACTGATTCTCCAGTACCGTCTTTCGGACAAGCGGGTCGCCCGGTACTACCCGGAAATTGAGAGCACGACGCCGGTGAAGAAAAACCTGGTCGTTCATACGCTTGAATGGGTGGACGCTCTGGTACAGGCGGCCTGTCTCGTCCTGTTGATCAATCTGTTCTTTTTTCAGCTCTATGCCATTCCGTCCGAGTCGATGGTTCCCGAATTCATGATAAAAGACCGTGTGCTGGTGGTTAAAACCCCGTCCGGTCCCAAGTTTCCCCTTACCCGCGTCGGAATACCCCGGATGCGCGATTATGACCGTGGCGATATCGTGGTGTTTAATAATCCCCACTACAATGATACCCGGGAGGGACGGATTCGATCCTTTGCGTCGCAGCTGGTGTATATGCTCACCTTTACTGCGGTCAACATTAACCGCGACGAGTCGGGGGCCCTCAAGGCCGATCCCCTCGTAAAGCGGGTTGTAGGCGTTCCGGGCGAGAAACTCATGATGGTGGACGGGGTGCTCTATGCGGACCGGCAGGACGGATCCGGTTTCGTTCCGGTTCCCGAAGAAGCCGGATGGGCGGCCTGGGATATCGCGTCCCTGCCGCGCTCCGAGTTGTCGCTGGTTCAGAATGTTCCGCTTTCTCGAAAAGCGTACGACCTGTTGTTGTCGGTTGAGTCAATTCGTGCCGCGCTTGATGTTGCGAAAACCCGGGAAGAACTTGCGGCGCTTGCTGACCGCTTCGAATCCCTGAAACCGTCCCGGGACACGGTGGGGTATGACGCTTCACTGGTACCCGAAGAAAAACGCGAAATAGTCGCCCTGTTTCAGGCAAACGACCAGATTGCCCGGATCCTGCTTACCACAAACGGCGGCGCTGCCTGGCTGCGCGCCTTCCTTACCGGATGGGAAGAAAGCGGCACGCCGGATACCCTGTATGGAACGCGCTCACGGAACTGCAACCTTCTCCTGAAGCGCGCGTTCGGTAAACTGGTTGTCCGCAATGCCGAGCTCATGATCGCAAATGCGACCGCGGCGTCCTTCGCCAATGATCCGGTCCGCATGGCCCTGCTTTCGGAAGCGGAAAACTACCGATTCTTCATGGCAGTGCATGACCAGCGGAACATGCCGGTATTCCCCGAAACCGGCGTCATTCCTCCGGACTCCTACATGCTCATGGGGGATAACCGTTTCAATTCGCTGGACATGCGCCATTCGTATTCGGTCAGGCTTGCCCCGGTCGATCCGGCCGACTCCTTGTCGTTCATGTATTACTCGAATTTGGAGCCGCAGTATGTTCCGGTGGAACGGATCCTGGGAACGGCCAGCTTCAGATTTTGGCCGGTAACCAGGATCGGCGTACCCCGCTAACTCTCTTAGCGGGGCGCGTAGGGGAGTGTGTTTCCCGTTCCGGAAGCGATGGCGTTGAAAATTACCCGTCCTGAAGCTTCCTCGATGGAACGCTCAAGCTGTTCAATGCCGGTAATTTTCCAGCGGTTCTTTTTACGAGTCAGTACGCAGCGGTCGCGGTAGCGGTACACGGTCAGGGGTTGTACGGCGCGTCCTGCCATGTCGAATCCATTCTCTTCCCGCGTTTCCTCGGGAAGGAACAGATACAATGACACCAGAAATTCCGCCCGTTCTCCGTCAGACCCGGCGTCCTGCACTTCCAGCCGCGTAATTCCGTACACGGTATGCGATGCGTTCAGTGCATCATGGAAAAGACGTTGCGGATTGGTAAACCTGCCGGTTATTTCATCCCGACCCAGTATCCTGTTGGTCATATACATGCCGGAAACAAGATTTGTGTATTCTTTTGATGCGCTGTTTGTCGCAAACGATGTAATCGTATTCGCGTCGAGCCGGGCGACCGCGTCATAGAAGCCGATAACAAC
>MWCL01000047.1 GCA_002070025.1 Spirochaetes bacterium ADurb.Bin215 | reverse complement strand
CGAATCCCCGGACCTCCGTTCGTTGCTGCTTTATCGGCTTTGCATGTGCTCACCGATATGCAGGGCTAACGGAGCAGGGGGGATTCGAACCCCCGGTACCTTTCGGCACAACGGTTTTCAAGACCGCCTCCTTAAACCGCTCGGACACCGCTCCAAAAAATGTGCCTTACAATACTTCAAAGCTCTTGCCATGTCAAGACCACGCTTATATACTGACCCCTATGGCACATTGCGTTGTTCCCCAAGCGGAAGAAATACTGGACAAGGAATTCCCCGTACTCGACAAGGGGTTCGTGCGGCTCGTAGACTACCTCGGCGGAGACGCCCGGATTGTGCAATCCGCACGTGTTTCCTACGGCGAAGGCACAAAATCGACCCGGGAAGACGGCGCGCTCATAGACTATCTCCTGCGTAATCAGCACACCTCCCCCTTCGAGCAGGTTGTGCTCACGTTTCACATAAAACTGCCCATTTTTATCGCACGACAGTGGATCCGTCACCGGACCGCCCGGGTTAACGAGATTTCCGGCCGGTACTCCATCATGAAAGACGAGTGCTATGTTCCGGCAATCGAAGACATTGCGTACCAGAGTACCGACAACAAGCAGGGCCGCGCCACCGATCCGGTACCGGAAGCGGTCGCTTCCGCCGTGCGTGAAAAACTTGAAGCCCAGCAAAAAGAGGTATTTACCGGCTACCGTGAACTGATAACCGACAACCTCGCCCGGGAACTCGCCCGGATCAATCTTCCGCTTTCAACATACACCGAGTGGTATTGGCAGATAGACCTGCATAACCTGTTCCACTTTCTCCGCCTGCGTTGCGACGGTCATGCCCAGAAAGAAATCCGGGATTATGCCGAAACGATTCTGGACATCACCCGTCGGGTCGCGCCGCTCGCGACCGCGTCCTTCGAACGCCACCAGAAAAACGGGGTAACCTTTTCCGGCGAGGAACTCGCCGCGCTCAAGGCCCTTATCAGGGGAGAAAAACCCGCCCTTGCCGACAGGGATCTTGCGCGCTTCGAAGAAAAGCTGTCTTCCGGTCGTCAGCTGTAGTCGTCGTGCGCCGATGAAAACTGGTTCTCTTTCAAACGTCTGATAAACAATGTCTCCACATCGGTGCGGGCTTGTACGCCGAAAGCGGGAACCGAACTTCCCGGTTCGATAACCCGATACAAATATTCGGGAGATTCCTGATAGGCAAAACTCGTCCGGTCATTGATCCACCAGTCCAGCACATTGAGAATCATCAGCGTTGAATGAATGAGCATCGCGTTGGTGCGGATTTTCGACGTCTTTCCGCCACAGATGGCATCGAGGCGCCGTGATACGGGATTCGCGATATCAAATTTGTATTGTTCCCAGGGATTCATCACGCCGGGTACCGACGCGTCCGGATCGTTGCCGGGATTGGGCGGCCAGGGCCCCAAGGCCTCGTTATAACGTGTAAGCAGTCGCCTGAGCCGGCGGACCCGGATGTAGAACGGCGGCAGACGGTCATCCTTGGGAAGGCGGGCATACCCGTACATGCGGACGTCAAAATGGGGTAAAAACATGTTTTTGATCATAGTGTACATGTTGGAAAGGAGTTTTCGTCCGTAGGGCGACTTGTGAAAATTCGGCTGGGTGTAAATTTGGTGGGTATAGGACTTGAGCTCCGCGCTCAGTGTTTTGTCAAAAATCGTTTCCTGATAGAGAATCCATTGTTCAAGAATGGGCTGGATGTCTTCAACGTCGTCCTTGGTCGACACCGGTACGAGCGCCTCGAATTTGATGAGCCGGAGCCCCTGAAACAGTTCTTCCAGAATCCAGAACAGGATCATGGTTTGATGCAGGGGATTGTCGGGAGCAAGCTGGGTAAAGGCGTCCTGAAACTGCAAGATGGGCTGAAAATAGGCACACATGTCCGGAAGGGTCTCAAGCCGGTCCCAGCCGGCCTCGGGAAAGAGGCGCTCCAGAAGATCGAGCCCTTCGGTGACATCCTCGGGGACGGTTTCTTCGTCGTCAGTCTGTTGTTTCTCCGCCCCACCTTTGTCGGCATCATCGTCAATCTTGAATTTGACGGTGTCGGGAACATCTTTTGGAAGCAATACATCTTCCGGTACCACATCGAGCCAGGACAGAATCCGGGAACCGCGGGTATAAAAAAGCTGATACATGGTGAGCATCGCCGGGGATGTCATGCGGAGTAAAAGGGGATACAGGCCGGTGCAAACCGTTTCGAGTATGTAATACCATTCCTCGATAGCGTTTGTGGTAATCTGTTTGAGTCCCTCGGGGTCCGCGGGCACCATCTTTTTGGTAATATACAGGTACACGGCCCGATAGACCTTGGCCATGCCCTCGGGGCCCAGATAGTAGACCTTGATGAGCGGTGTAAACAGAAGCCGCATGAACGGAATGAGCCGCGCAACCGAAACATCGCGGGGGTTCTCCTGCAGTTTGATCAGTTCAGCGCTTATTTTCCTCAAATCAATTTCATTCACGACGGACAAGACCCGCGCCCCCGCCGGGGTAACGTCACTCAAATCCCGGAGAAATTTCTCTTGCTGCTGGAAGGGGAGCATTTTCCGGGTTGAGGCGACACATTGCTGAATATGGCCCATGAAATCGTTCATGGTGTACAAGATGAATTCCTGGCTGACGAGGTCGACCTTGTCGATCCTGAAAAGCCCTGCCGGCTGTTTGATCCTGTAGCGCCGGTCCGCCATGAGCTGGTTCATTTCCTGGAGGACTTTTTCGTCAACCTCGGGCAGGGTAACGGGATGATTTTCCTGTATTTCTGACATAGACATTCCTTAAATACGTAGCCGAACTTTTTTCCCTATACCGGGATACCCCTTTAGAATGATTTTTTCACCATCTCCGGTTAACAGTACCCCGCTATAGGTACCGTATACCGTGTGATAATCCGTGCGCAATACAAACGCGCTCATCCTGCGGGATGAATCCGAAACCGGGGTAAAAACAAGGTCCACCATACTCTCGGTATCCTGGATAATCCATTCGCCGGTAACACCGAAGGGCCGGGTTATTTTAACCGGCGGAAGGGGACAGACCTTTCCGTCCAGAAAAAGCACATTGTCATTATACTGGAAATCTTCCCGCGTTACCGAATTCCCCAGCTGAAATGACAGAATTCTTCCCTCATACCGGCCCAGACCGATCATGGTGCTCATCCGGGTTCTGAGCGAAAAATACGCCTTGCGGACGTCGAAAAAGCCGACACCGCCGGCGCGGGTTATATGATGATCGTCAAATCCGGTTCCCAGCCAGCCATGCAAAACCGACGTCGCCTGGTACGATGCCTGACAACGCCGCCGAACACGATAGGGAAGCAGGGAGGAGAGTTCTGCCGCTCCCTCCGCGGAGAGATCCATCTCAAACCGGCCCTCGCAGGGCGGGCGGGATACAGAACCCACAAAATCGAAATCGGCATGAATGATTTTGCGCTGAAGCCGGGTATGTATCCGGGTATACCGTTTGAGCGAGCGGCACGCGGTTACGTTGTTCTTGAGACCCATGGGAAAATTGATGATTCCCGGGGGAATAAGCCGCCGGTAAGCAATGCGGTGGCGTGTTTTCCTGTTCCAGAGCGTTGTTTCCATAAAGGAAAAATAACCGGCGTCGAAAAACTCGATTTCACCGATATTCCGCGAGTCACAAAACACGAAGCGCATGATTCCCATGATGCGGACATTCGTTATGAACTCCGGTACCGGAAGATTGCCGAATGGCCGGGGCATGCCGCGGATATCAAATTGTTCAAACGGCCCCGAGAATGAGCCGAATTCCGGAACACCGGAAACAACAGGAATTTCAGGGGCGGGGGTTATCTCTCTCGTATACAAAAAACACCTCGCAGAACAAATTATAGCATTGTTTACGCTTGCGGAACAGCACCAAGTCGGCGTATGCTTTTTTCCATGAGCATTTCACTGTATTCACTCGGAGCCGCGGAAGAAGTAACGGGCTCAAAACATGTTCTCGAGGTTGACGGCCGCGCGATTCTGATTGACTGCGGGGCGTTTCAGGGCAGACGGGCCGAAGCGGACCGTAAAAATCGCGAATTCAACGTTCCCGTTGAAAAACTGGAAGCTGTCGTACTGACCCACGGCCACTATGACCATAGCGGTCTGTTACCGCTTCTCGGTATCCACGGCTACGACGGAAACATTTACGCCACACCCGCCACCCGCGATATCGCGAACCTGATTCTCATGGATTCGGCCCGAATTCAGGCCCGCGACGCTGAGTATCTGGCAAAACAGGCGGCCCGCAAGGGTGAATCATTTGACTGGCAGCCCCTGTTCAATGAGAAACACGCGATCGCGACTTCAAATCAGTTCATCACCGTCTCGTACAACCGGCCGGTCTGGGTCGCAGAAGGCATCAAGCTCGAATTTTTTGACGCCGGGCATATTCTCGGTTCCGCCATGGCGGTCTTTACCGTAACCGACTCGGACAATAACACGGTTCGCATCGCCTACACCGGCGACCTCGGCCGCAAGGGAAAAGCGATAATCCGCGATCCGGCGATTCTGCCGCCCGTGGACTACATGATTCTTGAAAGCACCTACGGCGACCGCCTTCATGAAACCACGGACGACGCGATGGAAAAACTCGCGGAGGTCGTACGGAAAGCGGCGAAAACCAACGGGAAAATCATCATCCCGGCCTTCGCGGTGGAACGTACCCAGGAACTCGTCTATTATTTCCATCGTCTGGCCGATCAAAAGAAAATTCCGCAAATACCCATCTACGTAGATTCTCCCATGGCCATGAGCGCGACGAGTATTTTCCGGGTTCACCCGGAATGCTACGATGAGGAAACCCACGAAGCGTTCCTGAAACACCACAAGAATCCGTTCGGTTTTGACCAGTTGCGGTTCATCACCAGCGTGGAAGAATCCAAGGCACTCAATGATCTGGAAGGCCCCATGATCATTATCAGCGCAGACGGCATGTGCGAGGCGGGGCGTATCCTCCACCATCTGTCCAACAACGTTGATGACCCCCGAAACCAGATCTTGCTTGTGGGCTTCATGGCCGAGCACACCCTGGGACGACGTTTGCAGGACCGGGAGCTTGAAGTCAAGATAATGGGCGAATGGCACACTGTCCGCGCGGAAATAACGCAAATCAACGCGTTCAGCGCCCATGCCGACTACTCTGAAACAACCGCCTGGCTCAAGGAGTGCGACACGACCGACCTCAAACGGATTTACCTTGTACACGGCGAAGCCGATGTGCAGATCGTATTCAAGGATCACCTGGAAAGCGAAGGCTTCCCGAACGTCCACATCGTCAAATACGGCGAAACATACGAATTATGAGAACAGTTACCGGTTTTCATGCCATAGAAGAAGCTTTGCGTGCCGCGACGGAGGCGGGATCCGCTCCCGGATTCAGGCTGCTGTATACCAAACCCGGTCCGCGCGTCAAGAAAATCCTCCAGACTGCGGGAACGCTCGCCATTCCGGCCGACCAGACGACCACGCCGGAACTTGACCGCGCGGTGGCGAAGCTGCCGGAGACCGCGCGGGACCACCGCGGAATCGTGCTCATCATGGAGCTCGCGGAAGAAAAGGCGCCTCTTTCGTTTACCGAAGCGCTCGCCGAACTGGCCATCCGCGAACAGGGACTCGTCCTCCTGCTCGATTCAATTACCGACCCCCACAATGTTGGAGCCATAATCCGGAGCGCGGACCAGTTCGGCGTTGATCTGGTTGTTCTGCCGGATCACCGCGGCGCCTCCGATCCTGAAATCATCGCACGCGCGAGCGCCGGTGCCGCGTCCTGGGTTCCCGTTGTCCGCGTCCCCAACCTGGTCCGCGCAGCCGAACAGCTCAAGGATGCCGGCTTCTGGGTTTTCGGTGCCGACGCCGGCGGAAAAGCGGCGAAGGAACTGGAAATACCCGAAAAAGCCGCGCTCATCATGGGCAGCGAAGGAACCGGTATCTCCCGTCTCCTCCGGGAAACCTGCGACACAATCGTATCCATTCCGACCCGCGGCAAGCTGGACAGTCTCAATGTTTCGGTCGCTGCCGGCATCCTTTTATACGAAATACGACGATAACACGAATCCGGTGCAACCTTTTCCCGTAAAAGCCGTCTATGAGGAAAAGGAAGTACCTCAATGCACAAACTACCCAAACCCTACCAACTCGGCGAGGAAATCGCCAACGCAATAACACACGGTCTCGGTGTGTTTCTGGGGATCGCCGGACTCGTTCTCCTGATCACCCGGGCCATCCTCTTCGCGCCGGAAGACCAGGCAATCTATTACGTAACCGCGTTCACCATTTTCGGAACATCAATCATCTTTCTCTATCTGATGAGCACCCTCTACCACTCGCTGTTATTGACGCGAGCATATCCGGTGTTTGAGCGCCTCGATCACTCGGCCATCTATGTGCTTATCGCCGGGACCTACACCGCCTACTGCCTTACCGCGCTCCGCGGAACCGTCGGCTGGCCCATGTTCGGCCTCATTTGGGGCCTCGCATTCATCGGAATTGTCTTTTATGCCATTTTCGGCAGCCGCCTCAAGGTTGTTTCCCTGTTTACGTATATTGCCATGGGCTGGATAATCGTGTTTTTCGGACGGACCGTAAAAACGGAAATACCCCCGGCCAGCTGGTTCTTCCTGCTTGCCGGCGGCGCAGCCTACACCGGCGGAGCCGTTGTGTACGCAATGAAGAAAGTCCGATGGACACATCCGCTCTGGCATCTCTTTGTACTGGCGGGAACGTTATTCCACTTTTTCTCCATCTGGAACCTCGTATAATTATTTCAACAATTTTGATAGCAGTCCGTCTTATTGCCATAGTACACCCGTTATGGCTATACTCCCCGCATGGAAACAATGAACAGAACGGTTACCTGCGGGGCGCTCCGTGCTGCTGACGCCGGTACAACAGTAATTCTTAACGGCTGGGTACACCGCAAGCGCGATCACGGCGGTATCTCCTTTATCAATCTTCGCGACCGCTACGGTCTTACCCAGGTTGTCGTCGATTCCGACGCTCCGGCGGACCTCGCGGATCTTGCCGCGGATCTCCGCATGGAATTCTGTATCGCCGTGGAAGGGACTGTCCGCCTTCGCCCGGATTCCATGAAAAATCCCGACATGCCCACCGGCGAGGTGGAAGTTGTCGCGAAAACCGTGAAAATTCTTTCCCGTTCTGAAGTTCCGCCCTTTGTTATTGACGAGAAGACCAACGCGAGCGAAGAGCTCCGTCTCAAGTACCGCTATCTCGACCTCCGCTCCGACACCATGCAGCGCCATCTTGCGCTTCGCTCACGGGTCGCCTACGCCGTACGGGAATTCCTGGTCAAGCGCGACTTCCTCGAGATAGAAACTCCGACCTTTATCAAATCTACCCCGGAAGGCGCCCGCGACTATCTGGTGCCGTCCCGCCTGTATCCGGGCAAGTTCTACGCACTCCCCCAGTCGCCCCAGCTGTACAAGCAGATCCTGATGGTCTCGGGGTTTGACCGCTACTTCCAGATCGCCCGCTGTTACCGCGACGAAGACGCCCGTGGCGACCGCCAGCCCGAATTTACCCAGATTGACCTTGAAATGAGTTTTGTCTCCCGAGACGACGTGCTTTCCCTCATCGAGGGCATGATGGGTCATGTATTCCGCGAAACCATGAAGATTGAACTGCCCGCTACTTTCACCCGGCTCTCCTGGGAAGACGCCATGAACCGGTACGGAACCGACAAGCCGGACCTCCGCTTTGATCTCGAAATGCAGGACGGCGCGGCTCTTGCAGAAAAAGGCACCTTCCAGGCGTTCAAGGACGCCCTGGCCGCCGGCGGCGCCGTAAAAGCGCTCGTTGTTCCCGGAGCCGCGGCGACTACAAGCCGCAAAAACATTGACGAACTTGAAGGAGCCGCGAAAATATTCAAGGCACGGGGCCTCGGCTGGATGAAAGTCGCCGAAGGGGAAGCCGGGAAACCGGCGCTCGAAGGCGGTATTTCCAAATTCTTTGAGGGCAAGGCCGACGAAGTGTGCAGTGAACTCGGCGCTAAACCTGGCGACCTCCTCCTCTTCGTGGCCGACGCGAAACACCGCGTGGCCTGTACCGCGCTCGGCGCCGTCCGCAGCAAGCTCGGAAAAGATCTGAACCTCATAAAAGAAGGCACCTTCGCTTTCGCGTGGATTATCGACTTTCCCCTCTTTGAGTGGAACGAGGAAGAAGAGAAATGGGACGCAGCGCATCACATGTTCTCCTGGCCTCAGGAGCAGTATCATGAAACGCTTGAATCCGATCCCGGCAGCGTAAAGGGAGACCTCTACGACCTGGTTCTCAACGGCTACGAGCTCGCGTCGGGATCCATCCGTATTCACGACCCGGAACTGCAGAAACGCATCTTCCGCATCGTGGGATTCAGCGAGGAAGAAGCCGCAGAAAAGTTCGGCTTCCTCACCGAGGCGTTCAAATACGGCGCACCGCCCCATGGCGGAATAGCCCCCGGACTGGACCGTCTCGTCATGCTCATGGCCGGAGAAACGTCCATCAAGGAAGTGATTGCATTCCCCAAGAACAGTTTTGCCCAGAGTCTCATGGATGACTGTCCCTCGGAGGTTGATTCCAAACAACTCGTGGATTTGCATATAAACATTGTAAATTGACGAATTTTTTCTGATACTTTCAGTATGGGAAAAGTTCCGGACAAAAAACTGAAGGTCGGTATCCTCCTGGACTCGGCCGACGGCTACATGAACAAGCGCATTCTCAACGACTGTATCGACCTTGCGGAAGAGTACAATGTCCTTCCGGTTTTCTTTCTGGGCGGTGTTCTTGAACCCGCCCGGGAGCCTGCCGGAAGCGATTTCCTGTATTCCCTTCCGCATCCCGGAAGCCTGGATGCCCTCATCGTTTTTCCGAACTCCATCGCGCCCTGGGATCCAGTTACTGAAACCCGAAAAATTCTTGATCGAATTCCCGATCTTCCCGTCTACGCTGCCAACGAGGCGATGCCGGGCTTGTTTTCTGTAGCCATCAATGAAAAACCCGCGATACATGCATTGGTGGATCATCTGGTTCTAACCCACGGATACAAAGAGTTTTCCCTGATAACCGGACCGGATGCGCCTGCCAGCATCTCCCGTAGGCGCCGGCAGCTCTTTGAGGAGCAGCTTGCCCGCCATGGCATTTCTGTTCCGGAGAATAAAATTGTTCTGGGCCGCTTCAAAGAAGACGACGGAAAACGCGCCGTTGAAGCCCTGTTTCGCCAGGAAGACAGCATTCCGGAAGTGATTATCAGCTTCAATGACCAGATGGCCGCAGGCACAATAGAAGAATTACTCAACCGGGGCATCGCCGTTCCAGCGGATATCGCGGTGACCGGATTTGACGATGTTGAGGAAACATCTCTTTTACCCTGTACCCTCACGACCATACATGTTCCCGTGTGGGAAATGATGACCGCGCTCTTTGAGAAAATTACCGGGGATCTGCGCGGCAGGAAAACCGCCGGAGACCAGCGAAAACCGGACGCGGTGTATCTGAACGCTACATTTATACGCAGAGAATCGTGCGGGACTCTCCGAAACGATGAAACACATGCCGTTGAGATGGAGGAACTGGTCGGTGAACAAATAGAAAGTATATATTCACCGCACCAAAGCCGGAACAAAACGTTCCGGCAGGAGCTTGAAAACGTTCTGGAAGAAACCCTGACGACCGGAGAAACAGACCGTTTTAGCGAGTTTTCACAGAAAATAGTAAAAAAAATACTCAGAACCGGAGACATTTCCTCGTCATTCATAGATATCTTTTCCTCCCAGTGGACCATATCCCTGCTCAAGCATGACGATAATGAAACCCGTATTCTCATCAATGCCCTCTTTTTGGATGCAATACGCCTTCTTGTTCGGGGAAAGATGCAAACTTGCGCCCGTATTCACGCGAACGACCGGGGCGCCCTGGAGTTTTCGCGTAATTCTACCAGCATCCTTTCCCGGAAACCAACCATGCAGGAAGCGCTGGAGGAAATTGGCAAAAACCTGTCCATGCTCGGCATTGAACGATGCATCCTGGTCCTGACCGATCCGGAAAATCCCGAGCAGGGTAGTACCCGCCTTTCGTATAAAAAGCGATATTTCAGGGAAATACCGACGGAGAACTTCACAAAATTTCCCGTTTCACGTCTGGTCAACAACGGACTTGACTCGATTACCGTGCCCATTGCCGTTCTCCCCATCGCCATCAACACGGACTTTTTCGGCTATATGGTCCTTTCAATAACGGAAAACAGCTTTGAAGACCTGTCTCTTGTGCAAGAGCTGGTTTCCCGGCTCATTGCCGGAGCGGCATCCAACGAATCCCTTTCCTCGCAAATACAATTCCTTGAACGGAAAAACACGGCACTGTCCCGCCTTTCCACTATTGACGAGTTTACCGGATTACATAACCGGAGGGTTCTCCACGAAACGGGTAAAGATCTGTTCCGTAGAACTCTTAACGAGGGGAAAACCTGCTGTTGCATATTCCTCGACATGGACGGTCTGAAAAAAATAAACGACGAATGGGGCCATCCTGAAGGAGACACCGCAATCAAGACCCTGGCCGCGATTCTCAGGAAAAGCTTCCGGAGCCGGGACATGATTGTCCGGTATGGCGGCGACGAGTTTATCGTCCTCATGTTCGATATAAAAAAAGCAACGGTGTCTTCCGCGCTCGCCCGTATAACCCGCCAACTGGATCTGTACAACAAATCGAGCGGAAAACCGTGGAATCTCCAGGCAAGCTGGGGTGTAACCGTAGTCCCCCCGGATCGTATAACCCTTTCCTTTGAAGATTTGATAGAAGAAACGGACGATCGCCTCTATGAAGAAAAACAACGCAGAAGGGAAGCAGGGCTCAGATGAAGAAAACAACAGTCACGAGATTGGCTTTGTTGACGGGAGCAATCAGCGCTCTGGCTCTCGCTGCGTGCAAACAACCCGCGCCGCCCAGAACCGAACTGGTGCTGGGAACGGTCTGCACCATCAACCTTTTTGAAGAGGGAACCGACGAGCGCTATTCGCGCCTGGTGGAACGCCTCCGGGAAATTGACCGGCACATGAGCGCCAACCGCGACGACAGCACCATCGCCCGGATAAACGCCGCGGCGGGCAGCCGCGCGGTACCGGCCGACCCGGAAACACTGACTGTTCTCTCTGCGGCCCTCGCCTTCGCCGAAAAATCCGGCGGTCTGTTCGATCCGTCCATCGGGCCGCTCGTAAAACTCTGGGATATCGGAGGAGAAAGCCCCGCGGTTCCGGAACCGCACGCCATAGACGACGCCCGCGCCCTCATTGACTGGAAAAAAGTCCGCGTTGACGAAACAGCGGGCACCGTATTTCTGGAACAAGCAGGCATGCGGCTCGATCTCGGGGCCATCGCCAAGGGCTGGGCAGCTGATGAACTGGCCCGGATAATCCGGGAATGGGGAATTGAACGGGCCATAATCGATCTCGGTGGGAATATTTACACCCTCGGAAGCAAAGACAGCCAAACACCCTGGCATATCGGCATACGGAATCCCGAGCTGAGCGGAGGTGCCCCGGTCATCAGCTTGCACGCCGTGAACCGGGCCATGGTTACATCGGGACTGAATGAACGGTTTTTCATGGAAAACGGTACGCGGTATCACCACATCCTGAATCCGGAAACCGGATTCCCCGCCGACACGGACGTCCTCTCGGTGAGCATACTCGCGGAACGGGCGCTGGATGCGGACGCCTTGTCCACCATCCTTTTTCTCATGGGATCGGAATCGGGGCTCAAATTCATCGAAGAAATACCGGATGCGGAGGCGGTGTACATTACCACGTCGCGCGAGGTTCGCGTGTCCTCCGGCTTGCAGGGCAAAATTCTTGTCCGGAACGACCGGTTTACGCTGGCCGCGGACTAAACGATAACGACAGAATTGTCACAATTTCCATAGGTTGACTGCGTGTACCGGTCGGCGGCCCAGTCGTTTTCCCAGCGTTCGTCGTCCATGAGATACCGGAATTCATATTCCCGGCCTTGCTGCAGGGTAACGGTTATGGAAAAAAGACCGTCCTTGTTGCGGGCGAGCACATGAGAAGTCGTATCCCAGTTGTTGAAATCACCAACGAGACAAACCTTCTTTACCCCGCGGGACGCCTCGGCGGGAAGTTCAAACGTCACTTTGCAGGTCTTACCACTTTTCGGATACGATTTGTACAACGCCATGAATGGTACTCCTTCTGGTTATTCTTTGCTGTTTCTTGTATAGTAAATCGTAATACCATACATGCAACAATGCAAGGGAGCGGCCCATGAATACGACACGTCATCTTTTTACGTCAGAATCTGTCGGGGAAGGACACCCCGACAAACTCTGTGACCAGATATCCGACGCCATCCTCGACGCCTGCCTCCGGGAAGACCCGGCGAGCCATGTTGCCTGCGAAACCTTCGCATCAACGGCGCTTGTCCTGGTCGGCGGCGAAATTACCACAAACACCTATGTCGACGTACAGGACGTTGCACGGACCATTGCCCGCGACATCGGCTACACCGACGCGGACTACGGCCTCGACTGCGATTCCATGGCGGTTCTCGACATGATTCACAACCAGTCACCCGACATCAACCAGGGCGTTGCCGGGACCGGGCTCGACGAATTCAAGGGACAGCAGGGAGCGGGCGACCAGGGCATGATGTTCGGGTTTGCCTGTACCGAAACGCCGGAACTCATGCCGGCGCCCATCATGTATGCCCACGCGCTTCTTCACCGCGCGACAAACCTGCGCAAATCAAAAAAACTCCCCTGGCTCCGCCCCGACGCGAAAAGCCAGGTAACCATCGAGTACGATGGACATAATCCCGTCCGTATCGACACGGTCGTCATTTCCCATCAGCATGATCCGGACGTTACCCACGCGACGATCAAGGAAAGCATTATCGAAGAAGTCATCAAACCGGAACTCGGAAAAACCGGCCTCCTCGACATGCAAACAAAATACTTCATTAATCCCACCGGACGCTTCGTCGTCGGTGGACCCTTCGGGGATACCGGGCTCACCGGACGCAAAATCATCGTTGACACGTACGGCGGCATGGGTCGCCACGGCGGCGGCGCGTTCTCCGGAAAGGACCCGTCCAAGGTAGACCGCTCGGCGGCCTACATGGCCCGTTATGTGGCAAAAAACATCGTGGCGGCGGGACTCGCCGAACGGTGCGAAGTACAGCTCGCCTACGCGATCGGGGTTCCGTTCCCGGTTTCCGTGATGGTTGATACCTTCGGCACCGGAACCGTGGACGAATCCGACATTACCCGGGCCGTCACCGAAGTATTCGACCTTTCTCCCGCCGGTATCATTTCCACACTGGACCTCTGCCGCCCCATCTACCAGCCGACCGCAGCCTACGGTCATTTTGGCCGTGAAGGCTTCCCCTGGGAAAAAACCGACAAGGCCGAAGCCCTCAAGAAGATCATCCGCTAAGAAACCTGCCAGTCCGGTCCCGTCTGTGGAAAAAAAGTCGCCACAGGCGGGATCAACCGGGACATTCCGTACTGCTATCAAAATTGTTGAAAAAATCTACGTTGATTTCGGTTTGAATCACACCCATTAAAAAATGCTATTTTTATCGATATTTTTATATTTTTATTATTGACATTTCGATAAATATTTATCATATTACTCGTGACCTTGCTGGGAAATATTTCACAACCAGTGGGGGAAGGAGTACATCATGACAGTGAAAACCGTTGAAGACCTGAATACCCTGGTGGACCGCGTTCGCGCCGCGCAGAAAACATATGCGGAATTCTCCCAGGAGCAGGTAGACATCATCTTCCGCCACGCGGCGCAGGCGGCAAACGAACAGCGTATCGCGCTCGCAAAACTGGCCGTGCAGGAAACCGGCATGGGCGTGTTCGAAGACAAGGTAATCAAGAACCACTTCGCATCCGAGTTTATCTACAACAAGTATATCGACGAGAAAACCTGCGGGGTTATCGAGGAAGACGATGACGCAGGCATCATCAAGATCGCCGAGCCCATCGGTGTTCTCGCCGGTATCATACCGACGACGAATCCCACGTCCACCGCGATTTTCAAGAGCCTTATCGCGCTCAAGACCCGGAACGCCATCATCTTTTCACCCCATCCCCGGGCAAAGAAGTGTACGGTGGAAACAGCCCGCATCATTCTTGACGCGGCGGTTGCGGCCGGCGCCCCGGCGGACATCATCGGCTGGATAGACGAGCCGACGGTCGAGCTTTCCTCGACGCTCATGCAGCATCCCGGCGTCAATCTCATTCTGGCAACCGGCGGCCCCGGCATGGTCAAGGCAGCCTATTCTTCGGGCAAGCCGGCGATCGGCGTCGGCGCGGGAAACACCCCGGCCGTAATCGACGAAACCAGCCACCTCAAGATGGCGGTCAACTCGATCCTGTTGAGCAAGTCGTTCGACAACGGCATGATCTGCGCGAGCGAGCAGTCGGTTATCATCGTCAAGGACGTGTACGAAGCAGCGAAGAAGGAATTCACCCTCCGCGGCGCGTACATCCTGAACGAGGTTGAACGGAAAAAGGTTGCCGGAACCATCATGAAAAACGGTAAACTCAACGCGGCTATTGTCGGACAGAAAGCCGCGGATATCGCGGCGATGGCCGGCTTTACGGTGCCTGCTGAAACGAAAATCCTCATCGGTGAAATCGACGCTGTGAGCGCGGCAGAACCCTTCGCGCATGAAAAGCTTTCTCCGGTACTCGCGATGTTCAAGGCCCGCGATTTTGACGATGCCTGCCGCATCGCCCGGGAAGAAATCGAGCTCGAAGGTATGGGGCACACCGCCGTCCTCTACACCGCGGACACCAACCATGACCGCATCGGCGCCTTCGGCGACATGATGCACACCGGTCGCGTCCTCGTGAACATGCCGGCCAGCCAGGGCGCCATCGGAGACATCTACAACTTCCGCCTCGAACCCTCGCTCACCCTCGGCTGCGGAAGCTGGGGCGGCAACGCCATCAGCGAAAACGTCGGGGTCAAACATCTGGTCAACGTAAAAACCGTCGCACGGAGGAGAGAAAACATGTTGTGGTTCCAGGTTCCCTCACGGATTTACTTCAAGCAGAACGCCATCACCGAAGGACTCAAGGACCTCGCCGGCAAAAAGCGCGCGTTCATCGTCACCGACACCTTCCTCTACGACAACGGCTACGTAACCAAGGTGACGAAGACGCTCGACAAGCTCGGCATCCAGAGCGAAATCTTCGCGGACGTCAAACCCGATCCCGACCTCGAGACGATCTACAAGGGACTCGACATTCTCAATGTGTTCAAACCTGACGTAATCATCGCACTCGGAGGCGGAAGCCCCATGGACGCGGCCAAGATCATGTGGCTCATGTATGAACAGCCCCTGGCAAAGTTCAGCGACCTTACCATGCGCTTCATGGACATCCGCAAGCGTATCTACAAATTTCCCCAGCTCGGCAAGAAAGCCTTCTTCGTCGCCATTCCCACCACGAGCGGAACCGGCTCGGAGGTGACGCCCTTCGCCGTCGTAACCGACGAGAAAACCGGCGCCAAGTATCCGATTGCGGACTATGAACTGACGCCGGACATGGCCATCATCGATCCCGACATGGTCATGCACATGCCCAAAACGCTCACCGCATATTCGGGAATCGACGCGCTCGTTCATGCGATTGAGGCATATGTGTCGGTCATGGCAACGGATTACACAAACGGACTCTGCCTCGAGGCCATCAGGATCATCTTCAAGTACCTGCCCGCGGCCTGGGCGGAAGGTGCGGCAAACCCGAAGGCCCGCGAAAAGATGGCCTATGCCTCAACCATGGCCGGCATGGCCTTTGCCAACGCCTTCCTCGGAATCTGCCATTCGATGGCGCACAAGCTCGGTTCTGCCTTCCATGTGCCCCACGGACTCGCAAACGCCCTGCTCATCTCGGACGTTATCCGCTTCAACGCGGTGGAAGCGCCCACCAAGCAGGCCGCCTTCCCGCAGTACAAATACCCGCTCGCCATCGAGCGGTATGCCCGGATCGCGGATTACCTGGGGCTCGGCGGAAAGACGCCCGCCCAGAAGGTGGAAAAGCTGATAGAGGCGGTTGAAGACCTGAAAAAGAAAATCGACATCCCGGCGAACCTCAAGGACGCGGGAGTCGACGAAAAGGCGTTCATGGATACTCTGGACGAGCTTTCGGAGATGGCGTTCGACGATCAGTGTACGGGAGGAAACCCCCGCTACCCGCTCGTAAAGGAAATAGCAGAGCTGTATAAGAAAGCATACTACGGTAAATAACCGGCACACGCTGGTGTTCCGGCCCTTCGTCGCTATAGCGCGGCGGGGGGCCTTTTCTTACTGCTATCAAAATTGTTGAAAACCCGGAATGTCAGTAATTGATCAAATCATAGAGCAACAATCCGAGCGAGGTACTGATCAACACACCGCCGAAACCGACGTTCGCCATCACGCTGTCCGTAAAACCGTCATCCTGATATTCGGGATAGGCAAGACCGGCCACGAGCGCTCCGCCAAGAAAAAGCGCAAAAGAACCGCCCAGACGAACCTTGTGATTGCGTACCCGCTTTTTTTCCTGCTCTACTACCTGAATTTCCTCTTCGGTAAGCGGTTCGTCTGAAGCAAGCACCTGTTCGGAAGAATCCGGGAGTATTTCACTGCGGAATTCCCGTCCTTTCCAGAACTCGGTTACCGCAGGGGATACCGGTTCCTTTTCAAGTGAGACCGGTGTCAGAACCCCGATGGAGGCGTTGCTTGTGGTGGCTTCAATCATTTCCCCGCCGCCAATCACGACATGTTCAAGATCAGCGTCGGTAGCCGGAGCGACGAGGACGGAGCCGTCAAAGCAGAATGCCCGGTTAAGGACGATCGAAACCGGGGTCGCTTCTCCCGAAGCGGTGGACGAGGTGGAAGCCGGGGCACGAATCAGGATATGGTCAAGGCCGAAATCGGTTCCGCGTACTCCGGCGACAAGCGCAGGAGAACGTATCCGGTAGGAGGAGGAGCCGGTCAGCTTGCTGACTTTGGCGCGGACTCTTCCGTAATAGAGTTCTCCCCGGGAGTTCATCCCGGACTCATCGGCATCACAGCGGAAGGAGGTGTTTTCGGCAATTTGAACCGAGGCGGATATGGGCTGTATTGAAATTTCCAGATGCGTGTCCGGTCCTGTTTGAAGGATATCGCCCCGCTCAATGGCAAGGCCGAACACTTCGGGGTTTTCTACACGGTAGGAGACCGGCATACCGCCGCGTATAAGCGAAAACTGTTGTCCTTCAGCATAAACAATCGTGGCATACGGCGCCTGCGCAAGCAAAACGGCCCCAACGACAAGAAAAATCAATACCGATAGTGTTTTTCGAGTTTTCATGGTGTCTTTTACTGTATGCCCACAAGGCTGATAATTCAAGTACAAATTCCTGCCGCGTCCCGCTGCAGCAGAACGCTATTTCGTCATCAATTCCAGAATTTCTTCGGCTACTTCCTGGGAATAGCTCGCGACGCGGATCGTGCCATCCGTTATTTCGCCATCAAGTTTTCCGGCCAGCAACATGCGTTCGGGGGTAATGATGGTCACGTCTTTGGTATTGTTTTTCCTGATCAGGGCCCTGGCGGTCCGTATTCCGTCGTCGTCAATATGAATTTCCACAAGGAGTTTCTTCTTTGTTTTCGGTTCTTCGGTCAGGAGGATGTTCCGTATCTGTGTTCCGGCAATTGTAACCGATGCGTTTCCGCAAATCAGTTCGATGTTGTGGTAGTCAATTTTTTCTTCAATAACCGGTTCAACGGGCGCGGGTTCGGCAACCGGCGCGGGCGTTTTACAGCCGATGCAGAACACGCAGCAGATCAGCAGGGCCAGATGGTGTATTTTCACGATTTCCTCCTGAGCTTGACAACACGGTATCAGTATACCACTAAAAGCCTTGCGCGCGAATAGCTGATAATCATCCTCCGGTCCAACCAGAAGGGAACCCCGATTCCCTGGAGTATCCATTTCCGTTGTAACTCATACGAACGGGAATTCAAACAAAAAATCTAAAACTGACAAATTGCTCATTATCGTCAGTTCTTGAATAAAAGATGCATTCCTTCCATTGTCATGATATAATTCCCCTGTTATGAAAGATCTTATCGATAAAACCAAAGCGATAGCCCGTATGGCGGGCCAGACGGAATATGCGCAAGCTCGGTTGGCAAAGCGGTTTTCCCGGCTCAATTTCCTCATTGCCTGGATAATAATCGGCATGACGGCGTCCGTGGGTATTTCCCATTTCGCCCCGTA
>MWCL01000046.1 GCA_002070025.1 Spirochaetes bacterium ADurb.Bin215 | reverse complement strand
GTCTCTGAAAAGTTTATCGCTTACGTTCCTGGCCCTTTTCCTTCTTGTCTCCTGTACGCGTAGCTCCTGGATGCCCCGCTGGCTAGAACAGGATCATACTGTTGAATATCGGGACGTACCCACACGACCAAATGGCGAATCCATTTCATCCGTAACGAAGGAACAGGCTCTGGCCGATCTCGACCATTTTAAGTATCTCATGGAAACATCGTACGCCGGATATGAATATCAACAAGAAATGCGTGGCGTCAATTTTGACAAGAATTTCCGCCGGGCCCGGAGTTATATCCGGAAGCTGAATAGCAATACGCTTTCGTATAACGAATTCAAAGAAATCATATCCATAACTCTTTCCGGTGTTCAGGACGGGCATTTCAGTTTCATGCTTCCCGGTCTGGGACCGTATCAGCACAAAACGTTCTATTATTCCGGGATAACCGTATTTAAAAAGAAGGGAAAGTACCTGGTCGAATCCTCATCCGATGACGAGGTTTCTCCCGGAGACCGGTACCGCGGCCCAAAAGAGCATCTTTTCCGGACGTATTCAAACGATGGAGAGACGTACCGGATTGGAGTACTTTCCCGGACACCGGTAGACTCGCTATCGCTCAAATTCAATAAGAAAATAGTCGAGGTGCCGGTAGCACCGGACACGATCGTTCCGGGACCGGAGCTGCCGGTGTATTCCCTGACAGACGGCGTGGTGTATCTCCGCATTCCCAATTTTAGCGCAATGGGCGAGAATGGCCTTGTTACGCCGGAGGGACGAGAGCGGCTTGAAGAAGTTGAACGTCATATCAGAATGCTTGACAAGGGAGATACCGCCATTATAGATCTCCGGAATAATTTTGGCGGATATAATTATTACTCATCCCTTGTTCCGGCTATCCTGTTCAAACGGCAAGTGACCAATTTCAGACCTGATATGGCAGAACTGTATTCCCCTGGAACGACACAAGCCCGACTTCAAGACATATGGGACATGAAAGAAAATTCCGACGCCGACCGAAATGTCCGCAAGGCAGCGCAACTGGAAGTCGACAATCAGAAGAATAATCCGGTACGAAGATGGGAACGCCTGAGCTATCGTGCCGAGGCCGCCAAACCGGTTGAAAACACGCGGAAGGTTATCATCATTATCGACCGTTGTAGCACGTCATCCGCAGAACTGCTCTGTGCCATCCGCAGCATTCCGAATGTAACCATCATCGGGGAAAACAGTGCCGGGATTCATACCTTTGACGCTGGACAGCTGTATGTGCTGCCAAACAGCCAGGTTCCTGTTCTATTGCCGGACGCGATTGTTATCGATACCTCGTTTTCCGCCGGCGAGGGAATCGGCGTACTCCCCGATTACTGGGTTCTCAAGGATGAGCTTGAAGACGTGCTCCGCGCCATGACCGGGCGCAGTTCATTTACCATTCCGGTCACGAATTCGCCCCGGTAAGTCTCTCTGACGGCCGATTCCAGGAATCGGCCGGCTCCTCCGCCGATGGATATCGACCCGCGAAAGTCGTTGTGCCTCATTCCTGAATCATCATTTTATCGTTGCCTTTCCCGGCCGGGCAAATTACAATAGTAAAAACTACTGATGAGGAGCGTTCATGAAAAAAGCGACAATGACAGGACTTGTTTTTCTGTTGAACCTTTTGGCTGTTCCGTTATTCGCCCAGAGTCTGAATGATGTATTCGGATTATGGAAGACCATTGATGACGAGACCGGCAAAGCCAAGTCCGTAATCCTCGTCTACAAGTATCAGGATACGCTGTATGGCAGAATCGTGATGACCCTCGACGATAACGAACTCCCCAAAGACACCTGGGACAAACCCACAGAACGTGCGGAGGAAATGCCGGATAAACCGTTTTACTCGGGACTGGACATGATTTGGGATATGGAACCGCGCGGGGATAAATGGGCAAAGGGCAAAATCTGCGATCCGGCCAAGGGAAAAGTGTATGGTTGTGAAATCAATTACGACGACGCCAAGGGCGAACTATTGGTCCGCGGCAAGATTGGACCTTTCGGCCGGAACCAGTTCTGGCAGAAAGTACAACCCGCCGATTTGCCGGCAGGATTTACAATCCCCGAAAACCCGGTCCCGTCGATTCCCCGCACCTGAAACGGTTCAGCACACCGCGGGCGGTTCATCTCCCCGCGGGCGGTTCCGCTCCCCGCGGGCGGCTCGGCTCCATGCGCACTGCTCATCACGCCGCGGGCGTTTCAACACCCCGCATGAGTGGCTGGTTTCACGCGCCGGTTTGTTCCACGAGTTCCGGGAAATCGTAGTTAACGTCGACAAAATACTGCAGATCAAAATCCTCGTGGGTCACCACGATGAGAATCGTCTCGTGAGTCGCAAGGTAGGAGGATATGGCGTGCATGACCCGAGACCGGGTCTCGAAGTCGATGTGGGCGAATGGTTCGTCCAGCAACAGGACTTCTGGCTGAGTGGTAAGCGCGCGAGCAATATCCATGCGTTTCATTTCTCCGGAAGACAGTGAATGGGGATAGGCTTCCAGGTGAGCAGTCGTAAGACCGACGCGCGCGAGATTTTCGGTCAGTCCCGAAGGCAAGCCGGACGGATCCTGACCGTTCGGCGAGATGTGCCGGAACGATGAAGCAATCTTGAGATCGGGAAAGAAGGAGTACCGGGAATCCTGCTGGACAACGGCAATACGCCGGCGGAATGGGCGGAACGGCGCTGGATCCCATCCCCGTTCGTCAGGTTTGAGGGCGACAAGGTCGATACTGTCGAGAGAGATTGTTCCCTTCGTGCCGTCCATGAGCCGGAGAATGGCCTTGATCATGCTCGATTTTCCACATCCCGACGGACCGGTTATCCCGTACACGATCGAACGGTTGAACTTCACACTCAGACCCGAGAAGGCGACAAAGGGCCGCTCGCCGAATATACCCCGCTTGAAATATTTCTGCGACACATGTTCAAGATCGAGAACGCCGCCGACCGGGAAGGCGCGCTCCGGTTTGTCAAATCCTTCAGACTCGGGAATCGTCGTTATTCTGGAGAGCGTTCCGTTTCCAAGCGACCAGGCCTCGTCCATGCGGAGAGACCTGATAAAGTCCAGATCGTGACTCGCCATGAGTATGGTCTTGTCGCGGTCGTTCAGGATCTCCGAATTGAGAAAGTCCGCGAAACGCCGCCGGAGATTCCGGTCAAGATTGACGGTCGGCTCGTCGAGCAAGATGAGTCGTCCCGGCCGGGAGAACAGGGTCATGATCGTAACCCGCTGCAGCTCGCCGCCGGAAACCTCGTCGGGATACAGCCGGGCAAACGCGTCGAGATTCAGGGTAAAGTACTGATCAAGCCGCCGCGCGACCACGGGCATCATACCCGGCGCGATGAGATTGATGTTTTGTTCGAGCGTAAGGGCCGGGTTCATGGCCTGCGCGCTTTCCGCCGGTACGAAGACAAGGCCGGAGCGCATTATTTGCTCCCAGTTGGCGTGCGGGGTCTTATCCCCCGAGCGATATGCAGCGATACCGTTCACGGTCATCGATCCGCCGAAGTTAAATACTCCGCCCGGGAGGATGCCGGCGACCGCCTTGAGGAAGACCGACTTGCCCGTACCGGTGGGACCGATAATCACGGTTGAACCGCCTGCGACGGGTTCGAAATTGCTCGCGGCCAACAACATACGTCCGCCCAGTTCTATGGAAAAGTTATTGAGTGAAACAGGTGTCATGCGTTCTCCTTTGCGCGACCACCCCGGATCGCGAGCATGAAGGCTCCCGTGATCGCGACAAGCGCGAGCGAGGGAAGCCAGAACAGGGCGGGATTTCCGCCTTCAAAAAGCGCGTCGCGGTTTGCCGCGATGAGCGCTCCCGGGCTCAGGTGGGCCGGTGTACCGTAACTGCCGAAACCGAGCTGGATAACGAACCCGAACGAACAATCGAGCACCAGTGTCTTCATGAGCACGGTTGCCGCGACCCGGGCAATTGATCCGCGAATGGCGCGGCTTCCCGTGAGAATCGCGAGTATCCGCCCTTTGGTAAAACCGTAAGAACGGAACGATACGCTGTACTTGCGGTAATAGAGATCGGTGAGCGGAATCGCTATTCCGCGAACCGCTTCGGGAAGAGCCGTTATGGTCGCCGCGCCGATGAACACCGCGAGGGATGCGAGCGCCGAAGCCTCGCTGCCGTGCCGCGCGAGATAGCCGGACACGGGCGCGTAAAAGAAGAGCGCGACGAGTATCGACGGAATGGATTCAACCATGGAGAACGCGCTCTTGACCGCGCGACCGAACTTCATGGAAAGCACGCTGAAATACGCGAGAGCTACCGAAAGGCTCATGGCGACCACCAGGGTCGCGCCAAGCGTTACCGTCAGTTCGCGAAACGATGCGAAGATTCCCCGTGAATAGGCAAGTTCACGCGCGCCAATGAGCGCGTAGATCGACGAGGGGTCGATCGGTGCCCAGGACAGTACCAGGGGAGCAATCAATATCGCGATGCCAAGAGGCCGCGCGAAACTAGGCTGATTTTTCATACCACCTCGGATAGACCAGAAAGAGGACCGTCTTCACCGCGAAGGTGACGACCGCGTTAAGGCACAGAAGAATGAAGACGGAGGCCACGAGGAGATCCGTGTTCGTGGCGAGCAGCGCATCGAGCAGGGTACTGCCGAGCCCGGGAAACGAGAAGACAATCTCGGCGATCGTGACCGCACCGACAATCGCCGGAACCTTTCCCGCGAGATACGGTAAAAACCGCGGCAGACTCGAGGCAAAGAGGTACCCGGACCAGGTTCCCGGAAGGGGAAATGCCCTGCCGAGCGGATTACCGATCGTACCGAACACGATCGCGTGGGTCGTTTCCGCCTGCGCGAGCATGTCGGCGCCAAGAAAGCGCGCCGCATCCCAGGAAAGACCGCCGAGCAAAACCGTCGCGAGCGCGATGAAGACGAAGGGTGTCTCGCTTCCGTAAGCCTGCGCGAGCGCCCAGAAGCCCACGAACAGCGGACAGGCGGCTAGCGCTGAAACGGCCGCGTCCAGTACGGCGTACAGTCCCGCGGCTCCCTGCGAACCGTGGCGGTTCACGAGATACCGCGACACGCTCGACGCCGCCGCGAGGGAAAGCGATATAACCGTAAGGAACGCGAGCGAAACCAGCGCGAGCGGCAGGGTTACCGCGGCGCCGCTCGCGATGATGCGGCCGGCACTGAAGCCGGGATGCGCCGTGGAAAAATCCTGCGACCCGGTCACGAGGAGAAAGAAGGACCGGGCGGATTCCGCGTAGGTTTCGACGGGCGCTCCAATAGACACAAGGTACAACAACGCAAGGGCAGCGGTACCCGCGAGCGAGAACAGGATCCCGTGCAGGAAGAACTCGCGGGCAAAGAAACGCAGTAGTCTCATGCGGTTAATTCCTCAGCGTCCAGTTTTCAACCGAAAGGAAGGGGTTGTCCGTGGCGATGGCTACATTGCCGATCCCGCGGGTATACACATCCTTTTCAAGCGAACACAGGTACATTGCCGGAGCGATCCCGGAAATGCGCTCATTCAGTTCAAGCGTCAGGTCAACCCAGTTCGCAGTTATAACCTCACGGTCCCACTCGTCAAAGAGCGCGTCGAGTTCCTTGTCCGAAACGCCGGTAACATTCAAGTCCCCGTTGGTTCGGTACCATCGGCCCAGATCGGAATACAGATTGTCGAACCCGTCGCAATAGACGAGGGCGAGCTCATAGGATTTTTCGTCAAACACGATACGCCGGAACACCTGGTCCCCGGTTCGTTTCGCCTCGACCTCGAGCCCGATGGCAGCCATCTGTCGAACGATACCCTCGGCCATCCTTGTGCCGAATTCGCCCATGGAATCCGGATACAGAAGGATGGCTGTCTGTCCCGCGATACCGCCCGATTTGGCGAGACGGCGGGCCTCGTCCGGATCGTAGGGCAGATGATTCGGCATCTCGTCGTTTACATACTCCGGAATATTCCGCATGAAGAGGTCTGAGGGAAAGGGCCCGGGATTGAGCACGACACCCACTTCCTGATCGGTAATTGACGGAACGAGCGAAGGCCGGTCAAGCGACATCGCAAGCGCCTTCCGCGCGTCCACGTTCGGAAACGAGTCAAGATTGACGGCAACCTGATAGAAGGCATAGGGCAGATAGGAATTGATATCCACTTCGCTCATCCGGGCAACTTTGGACCGGTCCATGGGCGAGGTTTCAAGAACGAGATTGATTCGTCCCTTCCTGAGTTCGTTCATGCGGATTACCGGATCTATCATCTTCTTGATGACGATTCCCGTCGCTTTCGGGACGCCCTTGAAGTAGGCACCGTTCACTTCGAAACCGACCCACTTGCCGATCTCCCACCCGGTGAGCCGGTACGGTCCGGTCCCGACGGGCGCGACGGCGAAGTTGCGTTCGTTTTCTCCCGACCGCATATTCGTATCCATCTTTCGATCCTGATACAGTGAAGGAATGATCTTGAAGGTAAGCACCGGATAGGCGCGGAACTCCGGTATCGGGTTTATGAACTCGATCTCGACGGTTCCTGCGTTCACAATGCGGACCTCGCGTATGAACGATGCAAGGTACGCCTTTTTGGGCGACGCGTTCTGTTCATCCATGTACGCATCGAACGAATACTTCACGTCTTCGGCGACGACGGGATTTCCGTTGTGCCAGAACGCTTCCCGCAAAAGGACCCGGTAGGTTTTCTTGTCTTCCGGATTCTGTTCGATGCTTTCGGCGAGCGCAAGCTGTGGATACAGTGAGCCTGATTGCGCGTCAACTTCAAAATTGACGAGCCCGTCGAACACGAGCTCCGCCGCGTTCATGCCCGAGGTATTCTGCTCGAGTACCGGGTTCAGCGAGTCGGGCAGGTTCGACACCGCGACAACGATACCGCGCGGCTGGTTTTTCCACATGACGAGTACCGCGGCTGATCCGAGCACTACGGCAAGCACCGCGGCAGCGATTACTATATTTTTCCGGGTAGCGATATTCTTGATATCCATGATATTACCTCATCCTCATGATAAACGAGCTGTATACGACGACCTCGCCTTCGTACTCATTGGTCTTTCCTTCCTGTACCTCGAAGAAATACTTGTTCGACGGAAGCTGTCCACCGGCATTGAGAACCGGCCAGGAATTCCCCACCTTGTAGGTACGGTTCACCATGTCGGTCATCTTGTTCTTCTCGATCAGTTTTCCCGACCGGGTGTTTTCACCGAACACACGAACGGTCCGGGGATCCTTCATGGTGATAACAAGGTCATTCATCTCGCCGCGGGGAATCGAAACCATTCCCCACCAGTATTCATCTTTTTTCGCCTTGCTGGCCGAGAACACCGCGGGTCGGCTCTTTTTCCCCTGATCGCCGGTGGACGGCGCCGGATTGAAAAGGCCGATCATGATCGGCATGACTACCTTGCCCCGACTCGCGATTTCTTTCGCGGTCCGTATTTCATTGTTGATCTGGGCGATCTTGAGATCGAGGTCCCGTTTTTGTCCGTCAATTTCGTCGAGTATGTCTTTCCCGATACTCTCCGGATACGTTCCCGCGAAACTGAGCATTTCTTTATGAACCGTTTCAATATTGGACTTGACCGATTCCTGGTGGGCAAGCATTTCCTCCAGGCTCATGCTACCTTCCGCACCCTTTTCGGGAACGCGGGCGAATTCCTCGCCGATCCGGTCCTTGTACTGATAGGCCTGTGCCCGTATCGCGCCATCGCGCTCAACCGAGACGTTCTGAATTTCCCGACGGAGAAGTTTTTGTTCATGCGTCACACCGCCTCCCGAGGCGATACCCGCTGAAGACGCTTCTGCGGCAAGAGCGGACTCGGCCTTCCGGTACGCCTCGAGCGACGCGTCAAAAGCCGCGAGCCGGGAGGAAAAATCTCCGGACGATCGGCCTTCCTGCGCAAGCGTTTCGGCTTTCGCGGCGCGGGAGCGCGAAGCGCTCACGATATCCGCTTCCTTGAGAAGGAGTGTGAATCCTTCGGTCTGTCCATATACGGCAACAGACTTCCTGCCAAGATCACGGGCACGCGCGGTGTTTCCGCCCGCGAGCAGAACGCGCATGCGCCCTTCGGAGAGTTGCGCTCCGTCATTCCGGACACCATCCGGCAGGACCAATCGTTCATCGAGTGATGAGAACGCGGCAAGCGCCTTGTCGCACGCAGCGAGCAATGCCGATTCAGGGTGTTTCTCTCCGTCCGTAACACCGGTCAGGGCGGCGTCTCCCGCCTTGAACGAATCAATATACCCGAGGAATTTTTTGCGGACCGCCGGGTCTCCGATATCGGCCCAATAACCCCGGGCCGCTTCGGGATTACGCTTGTTCCAGGCCTCAATACCCTTCGTTACGGATTGTTCATCAGGATTACCGCTTTTACCGGTTGTCGCGCACGACACCAGGACAAGGGCAAACGCGGCCGCTATCGTCAATCGTTTTATGAGCGCATGTTTCTTCATTTATTCTCCTCCATCACTACGCGAAATCCAACATCCGCGTACGTTTTGGCGGAATCGAGTTCCCGCCGGTTGGATATTCTCACGTCATTCGGGCCTTCCATCCAGGAACCGCCCTTGGCGATCTGCGGTTCTTGCGGAAGCGTCGCGACCAGTTCCCACACATTGCCCGCCATGTCATGCAGGCCCCAGGGATTTGCCCCGTCGGGACAGGAGCCCACCGGAGACGGCCGGTTGAATCGTCCATTTCCGCGAAAGTTGGCCCGTGAACCGTCGGCAGGGTTTTCATCTCCCCAAGGGAAGGCGACGGTACGGCCGGCTTTCGCGGCCTTTTCCCATTCAGCTTCAGTCGGAAGCCGGACAATCCGTTCAGTTACGCCGGAAAGCCAGGCCGCGAAGGCCTCAGCGTCGGTACGGGTTATCCCCACAACCGGCTGATCCGGTACAGTATAGTCCGGGTTGTCAAAAAATTCCGGCGCCTTTTCATATCCCGTCGCGTCAAGAAACAGACGGTATTGGGCGTTCGTTACGGGATGAGCGGCAATTTCGTATGTTCCCGTTTCCGCGCTCCGCGCGGCCTCGCGCTTCGGGGCACGTTTGTCACCGGGAACCGCGCCCATCTCGAAGGTTCCAGCCTCAACGCGGATGAAGGAACCAAAACGGTTTGCGAGGGACTCATCGAGCACATAGGTTGCTTCCACGGAAAGCTGCTTGTCTATAGAAGAAAGCCGTACCGCGGTTTGCCGCGCGTCCGCGTCCGCCAGGCCGGCGAAGGCCGCGGTAACACGAAGGGAAACCGCCGGAGACTCCCCGCCTGCCGGAACCTGAAACCCCGCAGTCCCCTGCCCGTCCGTCCGCCCGGACTGCGGGAGCTCCCCAACCGGTTCTCCGCCGAGTGACCAGCGGGCCTCGAGAGGAATACCGGTGATCGGGTTGCCGCCGGCATCGGTCAGACGCACCGTGACCGCCTGCCCGGCACGAAGAAGCCCGTCAGCGGGTACGAGCGAGACCGAAACCGAATCCGCCAAACGGGCGAGTTGATCGGCAATGGCATCGGAAAGCAGACCAGTTCCGCCTTCCTCGACCGTCAGAAGACCGTCAACGCCCGCGGTCTCGAGTTTTGAGAGCGCGGAAACCGCTTCCTCCGCGGATCCGGCTCCGGGCCGGGCACCGGAAAGGCGCGCAAGGGCCGGGGCCAGCTCCTTGCGCAGGGCGGCCTCGCGGCCCGCTTCGTACGACTCCCAGTCTTCTTCGCGAACGCGAAGTGTCACGCTCGCCGAGGTCTCTTCCTCCAGTTCGGCAACCCGCTTCGCCTCAAGGGATATCCCGCGTGCGGTTTCCCCGGTGACGATAATGCGACGCGATTCGCCCGATCGTTTCCGCATGGATGACTCGAGGGCATTGGCGATCAAATCGCGTTTTGCCTCAAGCTCTGCCTCTTCGGGCGATCCTCCTTTTCCGTACCCGTACAGGTACCCGTCCTCCTGTTTGACCAGATCCGGTTCAACCGAAGTACAGGACTGCAGGGCCAACGCCATACTGCACACCGCCATGGCGAACCACACGCGGGATTGTCCATTCAAAAATCTATACATACTCCACTCCAGAAAATTTCATTTGAAGTCCGGCAACGCCGTCGTCATGGACGAGTGTAGCCGCGGTATGTCAACGAAACTTCCCGGGTTTGTCAAGATTTTGCAAAGATTTACGTCCAAACCGCCTGACGGGATGGAACAGTCCGTTAAAAACGACTAGAAATATGAATTGAAAGATGTACACTGTTACCGATGAATCGTATCGCGGGATTTCTGTTGTCAGTTGTACTTCTCCACCAGGCGGTGTTCGCGGATCCCGCGGAATCAATGCTGCCGGAAAGCTTTTCGGGCCAGTTGCGCGGCACGGTCTCCCAGTTCATGGAATTTGAACGGGACGACCATTCACTGCTCGTATTGAAACGGAGCGTCCTGTTTGGGCGTGACGGGAAACCCGCTGCCGAACGCAATTACGGAGCGGCAGGCGCGCTTGCCGGGGAAACCCGCTTTGTCTACACGAAAAGCGCGCTCCTTTCTGAAATACGGGGAACCGACGCAACAGGGCGACTTACCTGGCGGTATGCCTATGCGTACGATGAGCTCGGCAGAACCATATCGGAATCTGCCTTTGATTCCTCGGGGAATCTCGAGGGGCGGGTATCGTACTCATACGACGATTCGGGACTACTCGTCAAAACGGCCCGGTTCGACAAGGACGGGACCGTCAGTCTGCAGGACACATTCCAGTACGACGGTGCTTCCCGACTCATCGCCCGGCTCACGCTGTATTCTGACGGGAAGCTCCTCAAGCGGGTCATGTATTTTTATGACGCGCAGGGACGCAAAGCCGTAGAGGAACGCTACGATGCGAATGGCCTGTACGAACGCGAAGAATACGCGTACGGCACGGACGGATACCTTGCGGCGGTCAAAACCTTCGCAGCGGACGGCGCGCTCAAGCGGCGGGTGAAACGGGTGAATGGAAGCGATGGACGGATCCTGGAAGAAAGCGTTTTCGGCCCTGACGGAACGCTCGTGTCGCGCACGGAATACCAGTACGACGAAACGGGAAACTGGGTAAGCCGCCACAAAACGGACGGAAGCATTGCCTTCAGGGAATATATTTACGCGGAATGAGGTTGTATTAATGGCGTGCATTGTACTTGTGGAAGATAACGCATTTATCCGGGAAGCGGCGGCGGGATACCTCCAGCTCGACGGACACACTATCCTGGAATTCGATTGTGTAAAAGGAGTCGCCGATACGGTCCGGCGGGGAGTCGTTGATCTCGCGATTCTCGACATCATGCTTCCCGATGGGAACGGATTCAATCTCGCGAAACAGATCAAGGAGATCGCGGACATTCCCCTCATCTTCCTTACCGCGAAATCATCCGAGTCGGACCGGATCCTCGGATTCGAACTCGGGGCCGACGATTACGTGGTAAAACCCTTTTCATCGAAGGAACTCGCGCTTCGGGTTCAGGCCCTGCTCAAACGTTATTCGCAAACCGCACGTCAGGGAGACGATGTGTGCGCCTGGACGCTGGACGACAATGTTCTCAAACTCGACTCCGCCTCGCACCGGCTTTCGGTCAACGGCGAAGAGTTGTATCTTACGGACGCCGAGTGGAAAATACTGAAATATCTCGCCGTGCAGGAAGGTCTCGTCGTTTCGCGGGAGCGGCTTCTGTCCGAGTGCCTCAACTATTTTTTTGAAGGTTCGGAACGCACGATCGATACCCATATCGCGAACCTCCGGGGGAAACTCGGCTCATCAGTCTGGATAGAAACCGTCCGCGGATACGGATACCGCTTCGCCGGAGCGCGGAACCGCAGTGATTAACTACAAGGATTATTTGCCCAAAGGCATTTTCGCGAAAGTCTTTTCCGGTCTCCTCGCTACCTCGCTGGTCGTGCTCGTCATCATGTCGCTCATGACCGGCTTCGCCATCAAGGCATCAATCATGAACTGGAACCGGGAAAAGAAGGAAGACCTTGAGACGATTCTCGTCCCGATGATTTCGAAGGCACACCGCCTGAACGGAGGCTTCACGGAATCCGCGCTCGAAGCGACGCTCCTTCCCTACATGACCGACTCCCTCTTCGTGTACGTCTTCGACGAGAACAAGCGGCCAGTCCTTCTCATAGAGGAAGGCCGACGCATCCGCGCGCAGGACCTCCAGGCGGAGGGACGAACGGCGCAGTCTCTGCTCAACCGGAATCCGCCGCTCGCGATCAAGGATGGCTCGACCGTTATAGCCTATCTTTCCGTTGACAGCACGGACTTCCTCGCATACAAGGCAAACCGGCAATTCGTTGAAACCATGCGCGACGCAATCACCATCGGCATACTTATCGCGGTTGGCCTCGCGCTCGCGGTATCCCTCGTGTTCTCCACCTCGTTCTCGAGCGAAACCAAGGAACTCGCGGCGGGCATTGTCTCCATCAGCGGCGGCGACCACGACGTAGCGTTCCCGAAATCCGGTACGCGGGAACTCACGCTCATCGCGCGGTCCGCGGAAACGCTCCAGCGTCGTCTTGAGCGTGAAGGACGACTCCGCCGTCAATGGATGCAGGACATCTCGCACGACTTGAGAACGCCGATCGCGGCGATCAAGAGCCAGTTCGAGGCGATGGTGGACGGCGTACTGGACACGAGCACGAAGCGGCTGGAGCGTCTGCATTCCGAACTGAACCATGTTGAGGCGCTCGTGCGGAACCTGCAGGAACTGAGCCGTTATGAATCCCCCGAGATGCGGATCAAGCGCACGCCCATAGCCTCCCGGGGATTTTTGGACAATATCCGGGAACGGTTTCTCTTTCTCTGCGAGCAGGCGGGCATCGCGCTTGAGTGTTCGGGTGAGACCGTCACCTTTTCCATGGACGAACTTCTCATGCAGCGCTGCGTTTCAAACATCGTACAGAACGCGCTCCAGCACAGCGAAGAAGGAGGCAGGATCCGCGTCCTGCTTTCCACCCGCTACAGCGACGTGCACATCACGATCGAGAATACGGGACATATCCCGGAAGCCGACATTGAATGGATGTTTGACCGCATGTACCGTGGCAATACGGCCCGTCCGGGCGGCGGATTCGGCCTGGGCCTTTCAATCGCGAAAGCAATCGTCGACCTGCACTCCGGCTCCATCACGGTCGAAAACGAGGGCCAGTTCGCCCGCTTCGTCATTGTGCTTCCCCAGGCCCGGGTATCGTAGCACAACGAAACCTCGGGGAAAAATGACCAGGGAGAAAACAATTCCGGGACTCGGATTGACAGCCCGGGAATTTAAAACACCGTTTCCGGTTTGGGATACACAAAGTTGCTCGCGAAGCCCCACTCCGTTACCCGGAGATTCCTGACCCGAAAAATACGAATGGATTCAAGACCTTTCGCGGCAATCATGGGTTTGAGAAATTCGCGGCCCGGTGCGTTGACCACCGTATTCCGGTAATCGGCATCGTCAATTTCCTCCACGATTCCGGCGGCACGGAGCTGCGTCATGGTTTCCCGGTCAAAGAAGCTGGCCTCAATCCGGGGATTCGCCGTTAGTTCGGTATAAAGTTTCTTGAACGAACCCGTATGAAAGACCAGTCCGTCTTCATCGGCCGTATACAGGAACATGCCCCGGGTTCTGGGCTGACCGTCCGAATCAACCGTGGCAAGCTGAAAATTCGGGAATTTCTTCATAAAAGCAATACATTCTTCTTTATTCATCCCGGCCTCCTTTTAGTTGGTTTGCATACTAACTAACCGGCTGAAGAATGTCAATATAAAACTGACGAATCCGCTATTCTTCGCCCTGATCACTCGAGGGGAATACTATCTTTTCCAGATACTCCCGGATGATCGTTTCATTTTCGGCGCTTCCCGCGAGGGCGTTGAACTCGTCGCCAACCCTCCGGTCAACATCACCGAGCTTGACGGAAAGTTTCTTTCCCTTTGGCGTAAGCGCAATACGACTCCTGCGCGCATCGTCCTCATCACGTTCCTGGACCAGGAAACCTGCTTGTTCGAGTTTCCTGACCATCGCGTTGACATTGGTTTTATCGAGATGAAGGATTTGCGCTAGCCGCACCTGACAGGTTGGACCGGTTTTTTCAAGGAAAAAGATCAACCCCGCCTGGGACGCAGTTATCCCGTACGGCGCAACCTCACGCTGATAGCGGCGCGTCACTTCGCGCGCAGCCTTGGTGAGCAGATTACTGAGTGAAAGCTGAAAGGTCATACAAACAGAGTAGCGAATCGGAACAGCTGAATCAAGGGCGGTGCATATAAACTAAATATTTACAGTTACCAGTACTATGGTCGCAATATCAAAATGCATTTCATCCTCTTTCTCTTCCTGCTGAAAAGCATATACCAACTATAGTCATTTTTCGGTGTTATCACAATGCAGGGACCCTCCGGAAACAGACGCTTTTACTTGAAAAAATGATGAATGCGCCGTAGCATTAAGAGTACCGTTACCAGGAGGCTCACATGACAAATCGGGAGTATATCAGAAAGTTTTCTGCGGGCGATTCCTCGATTGGCTATTACGACATTCAGGCAGCGGCAAAGGCGTACGGCGGTTCGATTGAGCGGCTCCCCTATTCCATCCGTATTCTCGTCGAGAACATTCTCCGCAAGCAGGATGACCGTACGGTGACGGAAGAAAACCTCGCGAACATTCTGGGCTGGAAAAAAACCTATGAAGAACCGGTGGAAATCCCGTATCATCCCGCTCGGGTACTCATGCAGGACTTCACCGGTGTTCCGGCAGTGGTCGATCTCGCCGCGATGCGGGACGCGATGCAGGCAATGGGCGGGGATCCTGAACGGGTCAATCCCATAGTCCCTGTCGAGCTGGTGGCGGACCACTCGGTTCAGCTTGATTATTCCGGAACCACGGAAAGTCTTGCCGGGAACGTGGCAAAAGAATACGAACGAAACGGCGAGCGGTACGCCCTGCTCAAATGGGCGCAAAAGAACTTTGACAACTTCAAGGTAGTTCCACCCAATTCAGGGATCTGCCATCAGGTTAACCTTGAACACCTCGGACGGGTAATCATTACGGAACAAACCGGTGACGGACAGATCGCATATCCCGACACACTCGTCGGCCTTGATTCCCACACACCCATGATCAACGCTCTCGGTGTGATGGGCTGGGGCGTAGGCGGTATCGAAGCCGAGGCGGTCATGCTTGGCCAGCCCTATTACATGTCAATTCCGGAAGTAATTGGTGTACGCCTCAACGGCCGTCTCAACACCGGTGTTACCGCAACCGATCTCGTCCTCACCATAACCGAACTGCTGAGAAAAACCGGAGTCGTGGAAAAATTCGTGGAATATTTCGGACCGGGCATGCAGGAACTTTCAATCCCCGACCGCGCGACAATCGCGAACATGACGCCGGAATACGGCGCGACGCTCGGATTCTTTCCGATCGATGAAAAGACTATCGATTACCTCGTGATGACGGGACGCGAAGCGCAAGCGGTCGTTGCCCATTCGTACGCAAAACAGAATGGCTTCTTGTACCGGGATGACGAAGCGCGCGAATACACCCGGGTTGTCGATCTTGATCTTTCATCCGTTGAACCCTCTCTTGCCGGCCCTTCGCGACCGCAAGACCGCATTCCGCTTTCCGACATCAAGAACCGGTTCCGGAATCTCCCGGCACAAAGCGGCAAAACGGTACCGCTTACGGTAAATGGACGAAAGGTCGAGCTCACTGACGGCAGCGTTGTTATCGCGGCCATTACCTCCTGCACCAACACGAGCAATCCGCAGGTTCTGGTTGGCGCCGCCCTCATGGCACGAGAAGCGGTCAGGCGCGGCCTCACGATTCCGGCGTTTGTAAAAACGTCTTTCGCGCCGGGATCGAAAGTGGTCAAGCGGTATCTGGAAGCAAGCGGCCTCATGCCATATCTGGAAGCCCTCGGGTTCCACATCGCCGCGTTCGGCTGTACCACCTGTATCGGGAACAGCGGCCCGTTGAAGCCGGAACTGGAACAGGCAATACGCGACCATGATCTCAACGTCGCGGCGGTGCTCTCGGGCAACCGGAACTTTGAGGCACGCATCCACCAGCTGGTCAAGTCGAATTATCTCACGTCTCCCCTTCTCGTAGTGGCCTTCGCCCTTGCGGGCCGGATTGACATGGACTTTGCAGCGGAACCGCTCGCTCTGGATCCGAATGGGCGACCGGTGTTTCTCGCGGACATCTGGCCGGATGAGAAAGATATTGCGGAAATCATTTCAGCACAGGTAACAAGCAACTTGTTCCGGGAAGAATATATGAGCGTATTTTCTGGTGATGCTTTCTGGAAGAAACTCCCCGTTACGGAAAACACCACATTCAACTGGGATGACGCATCCACGTACATCAGGAAACCGCCCTTCTTCGACAGTTTCGGTGTGCAGCCCCCCGATCCGGAAGATATTACGAACGCACGGGCGCTTCTCGTTCTCGGCGACACGGTAACCACCGATCACATCTCGCCCGCGGGAGCCATATCTCCCGACTATCCCGCTGGTCACTATCTTGCAGGGAAGGGAATTGATCCCGTACATTTCAATTCCTACGGTTCACGGCGGGGAAACCATGAAGTGATGATGCGGGGAACCTTCGGGAATATCCGGATAAAAAACCGCATGGTTTCGCCCAAAGAAGGCGCCTGGACAGTAAAATTTCCGGAAGGTACCGAACAATACACCTATGATACCGCGTTGGAGTATCAGCAACAGGGAACGCCGCTGATTGTTCTTGCCGGCAAGGAATACGGAACCGGGTCCTCACGCGACTGGGCGGCAAAGGGCACCGCGCTCCTCGGCGTCCGGGCCGTCATTGCCGTCTCCTATGAGCGCATTCACCGAAGCAACCTTGTGGGCATGGGAGTCCTGCCACTGGTGTTTTCCAACGGGAAAACCGTTGAATCGCTCGGCCTCGACGGTACGGAAACCTTTACCATCGCCGGACTGCATGATCTCTCCCCACGGAAACGACTCGAAGTCGTTGCGGTAAAACCCGCCGGACAGGAAATCCGGTTCGAAGTGACCGCCCGCGTTGACAACGATATCGAGGTCGCCTGGTGGCGCAACGGCGGGATACTCAACTTTGTACTGCGGCAGATGCTGGGAGAACAACCGCGGGAAGTTTAAACCTTCGCGCGAATCTCCGCGGCAACCGCGGCGGAATCCCGGCTCCGGCGGTACAGCGGGGTCCGATCCTTCTTGTAGACAGAAAGGTTTTCCTCAAATGTGCTCCGGTGATCACTCTCGTAGAGCACACCGAGCGGGAACGGTTCCTCTTCGAGGGCCTTCGCAAATGAGGCAACGCGGTCTGACGGATCCCAACCATCATCAAGGTAGTAGGTATTTTCCTTGAACCAGGCGAGGGTATTGATTTTGTTGAAGGACACACAGGGCTGGAAGATGTCCACAAGAGCGAATCCCTTATGACGGATGGCCCGCTTCATGATCTCTTTCGTCTGTTCGATGTCACCGCAAAAAACCCGGGCGACAAAGGTGACGTCCAGCGAGATGGCGAGCGCCATGGGGTTCACCGGTTTTTCAAAGACACCGAACACCTGCACGGGAGTTTCCATGCCGGGCCGCGACGTCGGTGCGCCCTGCCCCTTGGTTAGCCCGTAGACCATGTTGTCGTGAACGAACAGGGTCATGTCGGGATTACGCCGGGTAACGTGCAGGAAATGGTTGCCGCCTTCGCCGTACATGTCGCCGTCGCCGCCGACCGCGATGACGGTGAGTTCCGGGTTGCATGCCTTTATGGCGGTAGCAGGCGGCAGGCCGCGGCCGTGGAGTCCATTGAAGAAACTCGTGTTCACATACTGGGGCATCTTTGCCGCCTGGCCGATACCGGATACCAGCACGACCTTTTCGCGTTCAAGATTGAGCTCATCGAGCGCTGAGAGGAGGGCTTTACGGATCATGAAATCGCCGCATCCGGGACACCAGGCGATATCGGGTTTGTGTTCAAAGTCATATTGATTGGCCATTACTTCCCCTCCTTCACTGCGGACAAAAGGCGCTCCGCGAGTTCTTCCACCGAGAACGGCAGTCCGTCGTATTTGAGTATGGTGTGTCTGATCGGAATACCGGTTTCTGCATCAAGAAGCCGGGTGAACTGCGCGGAGGAATTGTTTTCCACGCTCACGATATGTTCCGCTTTTTCAAGAAGTGCCGCAGCCTCGGTGGGGACGGGGAACACTTGTGAAAAGTGGAGCATTGCGACATCCGGCAGGGCTAGTTCCTCCAGTGCTTCTGCTACCATGGGCTTCGTGGATCCCCAACAGATGACGAGGGTTTTGTAGTTATCCGCTCCCGAAAGAGTCGGAGGCACGGCCTCCGCAAGCAGTGCGGCATGCTTTTTCTTGC
>MWCL01000045.1 GCA_002070025.1 Spirochaetes bacterium ADurb.Bin215 | reverse complement strand
GGCGGCCGGGAGCGACCGTCTGGCCCGCGTCCATAAGCGGTGGAGAAGCAGGAACCCGCGCGAAAAACGCAACAAACCCTCCGGGAATTTCCTCGAAGCGACCCTGTTCGGCAAGAATCATTGCGCGGAGACCGGGCGCGTCCGAAGAAAATGAGGGGAAAAGCGGAGAAAATTCTGCCAGCAGATCTGCGGCCTCAAGACGACGGGGAGAATCCCGGTCAAGGGCCATGTCGCGGATACACAGGATGCGGAACGGTCCGGTACTGTGCCGCGCGCCGATTTCCAGGAGCGCGGTAGCCAACGCGGAATTTCCCGCATCCCGCGCGTACCGGGCCAGGTACCAGGGCGCCTCGGGACCAAGTCTCAGCGCTTGTGCGGCATCTTCCGGGGATACCTTCGCGAGGAAGGCCGTGTTGCCTGATTCAAGACGTGAAAGAATATCCTCCCGGGAAATACCCCAAGCCCGCTCCCGACACGAGAGCAGGGACAGAGGAAGAATCAGACAAAACAGGAAAAACGCGGCCGTCTTATTTGGGCGGAATTTCAATCCTTGTTCCGGCAATGATGAGGTTCGGATTTCTGATCCGGTTGTGCGCGGCAATGCGCGTGTACAACCAGGGATCGCGGTAGTAGGCATCGGCAAGGTCCCATAAGGTATCGCCCCAGACAATCTTGTACTGAACGGCACTGGCGGGCGCCGGTTCCGGTTCTGCCGGGACAACGGTTTCTTCTTCAACCGGTGTTGCGACCGGTGCTTCCTCAGTTTCAACTGGCGGCGGTGTTTCTTCCGCGACAGCGGGGGCCGGCTCCGGGTCCGGTTCGGTTGCCGGGACCACCCGGGAAGCGGCTACCGTCTGATCGGCGGTGCCCTCGGCGCGATCAAGACGCATAACCCGGGCAGATACGATCAGTGCCAGCGCCAGAGCGGCAACACCGAGTACAAGAATAACCACGCAAAGCCATGCAGGTAAAAACACGCCGCTCTTCTTTGTTTCTTCTTCAGTTGTCATTTCGTACAATCCTTCCGGAGCATTCCCCGGTATGTCGGAATCCAATACCAAATTCCGGTGATCAGGATCGTCGCCAAGACTGATGGTCGTATCAATGGGAGTAAGGTCAAAATCCGGCAAACCAAGCTGGTCCTCGGAGCTGAGTGTTTCAAGGGACACCGAAAGAGCCTGACGGGATCCGGACTCAAGATCAACCGCCTCGGCAGACAGTTCGTTGTCGTCATCCAGGGAAAGCGTCAATTCTATGGTCGGTTCGCCGGCTTTTTTATCGGCTATATCCTCAATTATCAACGTGCCGACGTAGGCTGCGGTGTCTATGGAAGAATCTTCACTTCGGAAAAGATTGATCTGAACACTGGTTTGATCATCACGCACCGTCGTCAGTTCAAGGACTTTACTGACGGGAGCACCCTCTTCCATTACCGGGAAAAACTTGCTGTCTGCCAGTTTGATACCAATCCAGGCCGCGCTCATAGTGCATACCTCTTTTATCAATAGTGTCCTATAACTGTAGTACGCATGGACTGGTCTTGTCAACGCGGATTGTTGACAGCAAAACTTAGTGGCATCATAATGGAAGAATATGAACACCAGTATAACAGTGGTTTCTGTCATCATCACCGTTTCCTTCGTGCTTCTTCTGTTGAGCTTTATTGGAAGGAAGAATGATAAAAAGGCGCCAAAAAAGAAAAAAAACAAAGACCGCGGCACCATTATCCGGGAAGCCACAAAACGTCTTTCACAAAACCCGCGTGATCCTGAAGGCCTTTCCGCAATGGGCAACCTTCATTACCTTGAACAAACCTGGGACAAAGCGTATGCCGCCTATGAAATACTCATAAACCTCGCACCAAGCCATCAGAAAATAGACGAATTCGAATGCGCACTCCGCCTCGGCGTTTCAGCCGTCAAAACAAACCGTATCCAGGAAGCGGTCAAGGCCTTCATACAGGCACGGAAACTCCAGCCGAATCATTTTGAAGTAAACTACAACCTGGGATACATCTGCTATCTCCAGAAAGACTACGAAAAAGCCATCCCCTACCTTCGCCAGTCCCTGCTGGTAGAAACGGAAAATGTCCTCGCCCTGCGGTATATGGGATTCAGCCTCCACAAGGCGCACCGGTACCGGGAAGCCCTTTCGTACCTGAAAAAAGCCATTGACCTGCAGCCCGACGACAAGGAAGCCCTCTTCGCCATGGCCGAATGTCTGTACGAATCGGGAGCGACCGACCGCGCGTTGAAGATTTTCACCCACCTGCGCCCCGATCCGGCCCTCGGCCCTCAGTCCGCACTCTATTCGGGCATGATTCACTCATCCACCAACCAGCATGACAAGGCAATTGTCGATTTTGAAATAGGCCTGAAACACGAGAACATTCCCCAGGATATCGCGAATGAACTCCGCTACAAACTCGCGGTAACGCTTATTAAAGACCAGGATATTTCCCGTGCGCTCATGGTACTCAAGGATCTCCAGCGGGAAAAGCCCGGATACAAGGACACGCCAAGCCTCATCGTCCGGTATCAGGAACTCAACCAGAACAAGAACTTGCAGGTGTACCTTCTTGCCGTCCAGAGTGAGTTCATTTCCCTGTGCCGCAAGATCGTCATCCAGTTTTTCCCCGGCGCGAAAGTGAAAATTACCGATATTTCGGTGTTTGCCGACTATTCGGACATTGTCGCGGAAATTGACACGCCAAAATGGTCCGATGTGGTTCTGTTCCGCTTTTTCCGGTCCCAGGGTTCGGTGGGAGAACTGCTCCTGCGCGACTTCCATGGGCGGATCAAGGACCTCAAAGCCGGTCAGGGGATCTGCCTTTCCGCGGGAATTTATTCGGAAGAATCACGGCGCTTTGCCGAAGGACGTCCGCTCGATCTCTATGACAAGGACCGGCTGAATACTATTCTGAATTCAGTGGATTCGGGGACGCCCCTGAGGAAACTGTAGGTACTGCTATCAAAATTGTTGAAAACTTTTTTTACTTTTCCGGGCGTGCGATGGTTATAAGATGCCGTTCATGCTCGTCCAGAAAGGGAACCGGCGCGGGAATCACGTTCCAGTCCCCGGTAACTTCCGATATCTGACTCATTTCTTCATCGATCTTTTCTTTTTTACCCTTCCACGCGGCAAGATGTCCGTTCTCGGCAAGAAGCCGGTCGAGGGATTGGTACATTTTTTTATCCAAAGGACGGAATGCCCGGAAAATGACAAGTGAATAGGCTCCTTCCGGTGCCTCTTCAATGGAAGATTCCAGAACAGAGGCATTATCAAGAGACAATAACGCGCAAAAGTTCTGTAGAAAGGAGCACCGGCGGCTCATGCGTTCAATGAGGGTTACCGGAATGTCTGGGAAAAGCAGAGAAAGGGGAATACCGGGTAAGCCCGCCCCGGTTCCGGCGTCAGCGATATGGGGAGCTGAAATGCCGGACAAAAGCGGTACGAGCAGTTTCCAGGGGGACAGGCTGTCCAGGATATGCCGGACAACAAGGCCCTCCCGGGAATCGGCGCCGACAAGGTCGAAGACCCGATTAAACAGCTCGAGCTCGTCCATATAGCGGGAGAGTCGGCCTTCGAGTGAGGCCACGCCGCGAACGCGGATACCGTCAAGGACGGTATCTGACGCAGGGATTTCCAGGGCGGCAAGGCCGTCCCGGAGAAGGTCCTGCCAGGATTTCCCGTTCCACACGCCCGTTCCGCTCATTTTTTGCCTTTGAGAAGCTCGGCGAAGGGATTGTAGGTCATACCGTCGTCGTCGCGGGAGTTGCCGAACGATCCGCGTCCTGAGTCACGGTTGCCGGAAGCGCCGCGGCTGGACGAATCACGACCGCCGGAGAAGCCGCCGGCAGGTTTACTGCCCGAACCGCCGCCTGCGCGTACCACTACCTTGCGCGGGCCGCCGGAAGCGGAACCGGCGGATGATGAACGCGCTCCGTTCGGCGAACCGGAAGAACCACCGCTGGCGCTCTTGCAGGAAAGACTGATGCGGCGGCGGTCGTAATCGAGGCCGATGATGCGGCACTCTTTTACGTCTCCCACCTTGACCACGTCCATGGGGTCGCGGACGTACTGGTCGCTCATCTCGGAGAGATGGAGGAGCGCGGTTTCCTTGATGCCGATGTCCACGAAGGCGCCGAAGTCGACCACGTTCTTGATCTTGCCGGTTACGGTCATGCCTTCCTTGAGGTCTTCAAAGGAGAGGACACCCTGCTGCATGATGGGCTTGGGGAAGTCTTCGCGCGGGTCGCGGTTGGGCTTTTTAAGTTCTTCAATGATATCGTTGATGGTCTGGTCACCGAGTTCGTAGCGGGCTTTGAGTGTACTCCGCACGTCGCCGGTCACGTCGCTTTTTTGCTGCACGAGTTCGTAGACCACGCGGGCGGCTTCGTAGTTTTCAGGGTGTACCCAGCTGTTGTCGAGCGGGTCGGTGCTTTCCGGAATCTTGAGGAAGCCGGCACACTGTTCGAAGCTCTTCGGGCCCATGCCGGGAACCTTCATGAGCGCGTCGCGGCTCGTGATCTTCCCGCCCGATTCGCGGAACGCCACGATTTTCTTGGCGAGCGGTCCGTTGATCCCGGATACGTACTTGAGAATTGAAAAACTCGCGGTATTGAGATTGACGCCGACGTTGTTGACCACGGAGCCCACTACTTCATCGAGAGTTTCCGACAGTTTCTTCTGGTTTACGTCGTGCTGATAGAGGCCGACACCGATGGACTTGGGATCAATCTTGACGAGTTCGGCAAGGGGATCCTGGAGGCGGCGGCCTATGGAGATGGCGCCGCGGATGGTGAGGTCGAGCTCGGGGAATTCTTCGCGCGCCACGTCGCTCGCGGAATAGACCGAGGCGCCGTCTTCGTCAACTACCGTGTACATGACGTCTTTGCAGTGTTCGTTGATGACAGCAGCCACTACTTCCTGGACCTCGTGGCTGCCGGTTCCGTTGCCGATCGCGACGAGCTGGATGTTGTAGTCCTTGATGGCGCGGAGGATGGCGGCGGCGGCTTCCACGGGTTTGTGCTGGTAAATCATGAAGCTGCCCAGGTATTTTCCGGTTTCGTCGAGCGCCGCGCACTTGGTGCCGGTGCGGATTCCCGGGTCGACTCCGAGGATGCGGGTTCCCTTGATGGGCTGCTGCATGAGGAGGTTGCGGAGATTCTCGCTGAACACGGAGATGCCGTGGTCGTCCGCCGCATCGGAAAGGTCCGAGCGGATTTCGCGCACAACGGCGGGGGAAAGGAGGCGGATCACTCCGTCAGCGACGGCGTCGCGGTGGTAGTCGTTCGCGATCGCGTACTCCCGGGCGATAATTTCGATGGCTTCTTCGGCGTCAACGTCAATCTTGACGTCGAGTACGCCTTCACGTTCTCCACGGTTGATGGCGAGGACACGGTGGGGTTTGATCTGGTTCACGGGCTCGCTGTAGTCCCAGTACATCTGGTACACGCTGGTTTTCTGGGCGTTTTCGTCGCCCACGCCGGTAACCACAACCTTGCCGCTTTTCATGTACCAGCCGCGGACGGCGGCGCGGTGTTCGGGATTCTGCGCGATCCGCTCGGCGATGATGTCCATGGCGCCGGCGATGGCGTCTTTGGCGCTTTCCACGGTGAGTTCGGGATTTTCTTCGTCAGTCTTTACATAGCCCTCCGCGGCTTTTTCCACGGCGGCGGCGTTTTCTTTTTCCATGAGGTCGGCCAGGGGCTCGAGTCCGCGTTCGATGGCGAGCATGCCGCGGGTTTTCTTTTTCTTTTTGAAGGGTGCCCAGAGGTCTTCGAGTTCGGTGAGGGTTTTTGCCTTCATCACGTTGTTGTACAGGAGTTCGGTCAATTTTCCCTGCGCGAAGATGCCTTTTACTATTTCGAGGCGGCGGGTTTCGAGGTTATGGTAGCTTTTGAAGAGGTGGTCGCAGTCGCGGACCTGTACTTCGTCGAGCGAGCCGTGGCGTTCTTTCCGGTAGCGGGAAATGAAGGGTATGGTGCATCCTTCAGCCACAAGCGATACTACAGCCGAAACTTGTGCGGGCTGTACCGTCAGTTCATCGGCGATCCGTCTGAGAATCGCCACTTCGTTTACTGCAAGTGCGTCTATCTGTTCCTGGGTAAATTCCATAAGAAGGCATGATATACGAAAAAAATCTCGCGGACAAGCCAAAACCCACAAAAAAAACCACCCCGCGACCAGCGCGGGATGGTTGAAAGAATTTTCATAGCAGTGAGGGAGGGGTTAGGTCAATGGGATGTTTATGTATATGAAGGCATCATTGACATTGAGTTCGTACACTTGATGACTTACAGGCGCCCCTGCAACAACTTCTAACTTTATAGAATATACGGTACTCGCCCCCCAATAATCCCCCGGACTCAAGTACGACATACCCGTTTTCATCTGTCAGCCTCGCGATGACAGCATACACTTGTGGAGCATTTTCATTTAGATAAATTTTCTGTACAACACCATCACCAAACACCGTCGGATCAGGGGGAAGATTTTGCGGCCCATTAGACATACCTATAGACACAGTTGCAGCGTCGCCATTATTTGATTGAAGTCCTGTCGTACCCATATACACCACCACATACTACATAAGCGGGGTCATGTCAGGAGCTAGTTCGATCTTTTGGGAAACTGTGAAGCGTTCAGTCGATGCATACAGCACCATTTGGCCATATTTTTCTCCAACAACGATCAGGTAGAGGTCGCTACCGGCATATTCGGAATAGATTGTTCCGGTGAAATCATGATACCCGTTTGTCGCATTTGCGGTAAGTCCACCCCAACCAACGAGATATTGCGAATTGCCCTCTTCAAGAGTATCGCTGAACAATATTGTCGGGTCTTCTGTACAGAACATCACAAGGGTAATTTCATCAAAATTATTCGCATAATTCGTCAGATCAAGACTTCCGGTAATCGTTTCCGTTCCGCCCTCATCCAGGGCAATCGTAATGGCGGGGTCTCCTCCGGAGACATCGAGATAGAAGAAGATTTCATTGAAAGACGTGTGAACCGTTACCGAATAGGGCATATCATTGGTCATCTGGACAGGGAGCGTTACCGGAGGCTTGGCCAGAAGTCTGCCATCTCCATCATACACATACAGGTGGTTTACCACCATGGCCTCGGTCGTCGATTCGTTCGCAAAAGTGAGTTGTACTGAACCGGAAAAGGCGGGGTAATATGAAGAAAGAGAATCAACTCCGTCAATCTCAATGAAGCCCCTGAATGAATCCGTACCTTCAAGAAGTTCGTTCAGATACAGGGTTTGGCCCAACTCCGCGGGATAAATCTCAATCCGGTATGGAGTAACGGGTATCATGGTCACCGGGAATGAGTTCTCTACACCTTCAACAACCCGGGGAGACTCAACCATACCGATGCTCGCGCGGCCGGCGAGGAGGACATCCACCTCGTATTCATCATCACCTTTCACAAACGCGCGGAAATCCGTGTCCGGAAGCGAGAAAATTTCCCCCAGAGTAATTGTTTTACCTTCTACGTCAAATTGTTCATCATGTACCGCGCGGTCCGCGTAGAGCAGGAACATGCCGTCGTACTGACCGGCGGGAATTTCCGTTATGGAAACCGTGGACGACGACGCGGTTACCCGATACGGCCCCAAAAAGAGGGGCGTGTCGGCCGTGGGACCACCGAGCATGCGGACGTACAAATACCCGCCGTCGGGAATAATGGCGCGGCCTGCGTCGGTTGAACCGCCCGATCCGAGCGGAGACATAACCGTTAACGACAACGAAACACTCGTGGTATCCGTCTTTGCCGGTTCAAGACCCATTCCGCAGGCGGACAAAAATGCTACAAGTGCGAACGCCGCGGTCAATGCAAAAATTACTTTTCTCATGTTAACCTCCCGGTGGGGACATATACCCATACTAAAGGTAACACGACCCCGGGGCTTTTTCCACCTTTTCCCGGGATTTTCTGGAAATATTAGAAATAAAACAGGGGGAGCGCTCGATCACCCTCCGCGGCGTACTCAAGATAGAGATACGACACGTCATCAAGGGGGAGGGTAAACAGCACGGACTCCGGACTGTCCGCCGGAATATCCCGATTGAAGGTCTTCGTCTCCAATTTCGCGCCGGAAGCGGAATAAAGAGACACCGTCCCGGCGTATACGATACCGGCACCGTCAAAATTGGAAAGCATCACATAAATCCGCCCCGCGCCGTTCGGCTCGAGCCTGAAAAACTGCTTTTTAACGAGGCCATTGGTAGCCGGACACCGCGGAGGAACCCCGTCGGGACCCTCAAACCGCTCGGAAGAAAGAGGAACGAGCGCCGCTTCCACCAGCGGTTTCCTGATCCACCTGACGGGGAAATCCTTGAACAAGGCAACCGCGCCGGAGTTGGCGAGGAGCGTTTCGGCGACATCCGACGAGGAAACAAGCGACCAGAACTCGTCGGGGGATTCACCCGGGAGCGGCAGCTGATCCGCCGCCTTCTTGTCAAGGAGCTCCGGTGAATAATACAGCGCGAGCATCGTATAGGTACCGGACTGCAGCCCCGAAACACGGAATTCTTCACCCGGCACCAGCGGCAGCGGCTCCAGCCGGATTGTCTTTCCCTTACGTGAACCCACCGCATAAATGTATCCGCCGGCCTGAACGCGCGACTCGGGCACCCGGTTGTCGAACCCTGCGTCGTTGTAGCGGGATATTTCGCCAGGAATTGAAACAAAATGAACCGGTACACCGCTTTTACCGGCGCAGGACACAAGCGACATTCCCGTAATGAGGAATACCGAAAAAATTCGCAACACTGTTGAACAAGGCTTTTTCATGGTTCGTCAGTATAGCAAACTTGGACCATCCTGTGTACACGGAAGCGATCTTTCATGTACTATAAAGCGACTTTTTAAGGGAGGTGTCCAATGCCGGTCAAAATTCCCGCGACGTTACCAGCCGCGAAAATACTTACACAAGAGAACATCTTTGTCATGGACGATACCCGGGCGCAAACCCAGGATATCCGTCCTTTGAAAATAGCCATCCTCAATCTCATGCCCACAAAGGAAATAACCGAAACCCAGCTTTTGCGTCTCATGGGAAACACGCCGCTGCAGATCGAGATAACCCTCCTTTCCATGGCGTCCCATACCTCCAAGAACACGACCCAGGAATATCTCGACGCATTTTACCGCACTTTCGACAGCGTAAAAGAGCAAAAGTTTGACGGCCTCGTCATCACGGGGGCGCCGGTGGAAAATCTTCCTTTCGAGGACGTTGATTACTGGGAGGAAATGACCCGGATCATGGACTGGAGCCGGACCCACGTGTACAGCACCCTGCATATTTGCTGGGGCAGTCAGGCCGGACTGTACCACCGCTACGGAATCGACAAACACCAGCTCGACGACAAGGTCTTCGGCATTTTCGAACACCGGGTACTCAATCCCCATCACCGGCTGGTTCGCGGATTCGACGACATTTTTCGTGCGCCACACAGCCGGCATACAACCATCCGGAAAGAAGACATAGAAAAGATTCCCGATCTGGAGATTCTTGCGGAGTCCGACGAGGCAGGCGTGTTTATTGTAGCGAGCCGGGACGGACGCGCGATATACGTTTCCGGTCATGCGGAATACGACGCCGACACCCTTGCCCGGGAATACGAGCGGGACATCGCGAAAGGGATGACAATCGACATTCCCCGGAACTACTATCCGGACGACAATCCGGAAAAATTCCCGCCAGTAACCTGGCGGGCTCACGCGAACCTGTTATTCGTCAACTGGCTGAACTACTTCGTGTATCAGGAAACGCCGTTCGATATCGAAAAGATCAGCTGATCCGGTTCGTTATCGGGTAAACACGAAAGCGCCAAGAAGAACCACCACCGCGGCAACCGCGATCACGACAACCAGATGGGCGAGCCATGGTCTGCCCGCCGGTTGCCCGTTTTGCCGCAAGCTTCCGTGAAAAAGACGGAACAGACGGAGTTCCGGTCCGTGAAGGGCATTCCGCACGGACGGGAATGCACGCAAGAGCCGACGCATGCCCCGGGTACGATCAAGAAGCGTCTCGAATCGTGCGGTGAGCCGCCGGTTCAACTCGGTATTTTCCCGTTCAACGCGTTCCCGCAAGTCAGCGAGCATTTCCCGTAAATCCTTCTCCCTGAACCGGTCGGCGAGTGCACGACCGTCCACAACCGTTTCCAGCAGCGCGCCAAGAGCCACGAGTTTTTCTTCAAAATTGACGAGGCTCCGCAGGGTATAGGCAAGATCGACCATGAGAAACGCGGCAAGAATGGCGGCCACGGAATCCGCGAGCGAAACGGGGAGCGCAAAAATCAGTGATTCCAGAAGGGGATGCAGCACGCGCACACCGATCAGGCTCATCAGGCCGAACAGAACCGAATTGAGGAGACACACCCGCCCGCGGAAATTGAACGGAAGATCGGAATAATCCCACCACCGGGTGGAAAAAGCCGTTTCCAAAAGCCAGGCCGTTATATATTCCAGCGCCGTGGTTAACGCCATACCGACGAGAAAAAGCACAAGGACAGAACCGGAAAACGGTTCCAGCAAAAAGACAACCAGCAAGGCCCCAAAACCATACACCGGACAGAGCGGCCCGTGGAGAAACCCCCGGTTTACGAGGCGACGCTCCTGAACACTGCAGTACACCACCTCGCTTATCCAGCCGATTACGCTGTACGCCATGAAGAAAAGAAATAGTTGCGATAAAGGCACCGGTCCCTCCTCCCTGAGTTCCCGTAAAATATACTCAATCCCGGCCGCATCCGTAAAGACCGGTCTGCCGACCGTCTCCGACGGGGGACAGACGGACCACTTTCCGGTATACTCCTCGTCATGAAGAAGAATGAACTATTTTCGGTTATATATGAAGACGAGCATCTCGTGGTGCTGAACAAATCGTCCGGGCTTCTCGTCGCGGCGGACCGCTGGGATCCGGACGCGCCGCGTCTGGACACCCTCGCGACAGAGGAGCTCTGCGCGGAGGGAGAGCGGCTCTATGCCGTCCACCGCATTGACAAGGATACCTCGGGCCTTGTCCTGTACGCGAAAACCGCCGAAGCGCACCGCGCGTTGAGTCTTGCGTTCCAGGAACGTCAGGTACAAAAAACATATCACGCGCTGGTACACGGACGGCCCCTCTGGCAGGAAACCGAAGTGGACATCCCCCTTCGCGCGGACGGCGACCTCAAACACCGGAGTGTCCGGGACCCCAAACGGGGAAAACCCGCGACGACCCGTTTTACTGTCATTGGAGAATGCGGCCCGTATACCTGGCTGGAAGCGGATCTCATTACCGGGCGGACTCATCAGATCCGGGCCCACCTGCAGTTGTCGGGACTTTCCATTGCATGCGATCCCCTCTACGGTGACGGCAAACCGGTTTTTCTTTCGGGATTCAAACGATCATGGCGGGGAGACCCCTTTACCGAACGGCCCCTGCTGGACCGGCTCGCGCTCCATGCCTGGAGGATGGTGATTACCCACCCCGTAACCGGCGAAGAAAAGACTTTTACCGCGCCCTACCCCCGCGACCTGGACGCGCTGAGAAACCAGCTCGCGAAGCGGTTCGGCACCGACCCGCTCGCCGAAGAGTGAGCGCTTAGCGCCGTTCCGGTCGGTCCTGCCGTTCTTGCCGCGCCGGCGGTTTTGACCGGTCAAGTTCGATGAGAAGGGCGCCGCTTTTCGGATCACGATCCAGTTCTTTGCGGTTCGGCCGGGGCAGTTCCAGACAACTTCCTGAAGCACACTGTTCCAGATACTTCGCCGCCTCATACCCGCCGCTCACGAGAACCATACCGATGTCTGAGCACCCGTAGAGCCCGGTCCGGTATCCCGGCAGGCGGATGGGGTCGGATATGATGCGTACACGCAGGGGCGGATACATTTCGCTCATGCGGGAAAGCATGGAAAGAGAGTCTTCCGCGCCGGAAGTCTTTTCCTCAACCGGTTGAACCGCCGCCTCCGCTCCGCGGGAAAACACAAAGGACAGTGCCGCGCGATCCTTGGCAAGGCCGGCCTGTTCCGAAAGTTTTTTTAGTCCTTCAGGAGCTGACGCGGTATCAAAAACAAAATGACACCATTTCTTGCCCCGTTCTCCCGGGAAAGGGCAGCGTTCTTCGTGCGGACAGGGCGCGGCCGGAGCAAAGCCTTCCTTCATGAGCGCGCGGCGCATCAGGGACACAAAGTTGGCGGTACGGGGAATCCCCGGCTCCACCACAAGAATTGACGCGTCCGGAAGGGCGTAGCTTGCGAGATCGCGTGCCTGCGAGTCCGCGAAATCAAACACGGACACTGAGTCGTCAAGATACATTTCATTGAACATGTTGGCGCTCGCCACAAAAGAAACCTTTTTCCGCAAGGGAACGCCCATGGCGCCCTTTACCCTGACGATCGTCCAGGGTTCGCAGCCAGTTTCCGCCGCGATCTTGAGAAAGAGTTCTTCGCCGGCCGAAAGCGCACCGGAGGAAAGATCCACGCAGTACCAGGTAAGCGGTAGTTCACGGAGATCGGGCCGGGCAATCCACAGAGCGATGGGAAGCGTCAACGGACCGGAACCAAGATCGGCCAGCGTGTCGCCTGCTTTCAGGGTGACCGGAAGTGTGGAAAAAAGCTTGACCAGACGGACAAGATTCCACCACTGGTAGTAGCGGATATAGGCCGAAAGAGTCGCCGGATCATTCATGTACCCCTTGCGGCGCTCCGATCGTTCGTCGGTCAGCTCATGGGAAAGTTCCTTGATATCATTCGGAAGCTGCTGGAGCTTGCGGCTGTCGAGCGGTAACACGTCGAGCGAAAGATCAAAAAATCGGTCGAGAAGTTTTTGCGCGTCCTTGCCGGGAGCGGCAAAAACCGGCGTACATTCTTTCGGCGGCGTAAAGGGTCGGCCACCGGCGCGGGGTGCGCCACCGGCGCGGGGGGATCGCTCGTCGCGGTCGGGTCGGCCGCCGCGGGGGGCGCCACCGGCGCGTCCCCCACGGCGGTTGCGGGTCGCGATCTTTTCATAGAACGGGATATGGTCCGCGCCGGAGTTGTCCGGCGATTGATTGTCGTGCTTTGTCATACTGCTATCCTTTGTTTTTCCAGCGCTGTACGGTTGCGTACAGATCCATAAGCTCGCCGCGAAGCATCCGCAGCTGCTCCCTGGTTGTCGGGGTTCCGGAGCCTTCCGCCAGTTCGGCGACAAGACGTTCACCCGCGCCTTCCAGGGTATATTTTTCCTCCTGAACCAGATACTTGATCCGGAGAATGAGTTCGATGTCGCGTTTTGAGTAGAACCGTCGCCCCTGATCGTCCTTGCGCGGACGAATGAAGGGGATGACATCCTCCCAGTAGCGGAGGACATGCGCCTTTATGCCGGTTTCCTTTTCAACCTCGCCGATCGAAAATTCAGCCATTGGTTTCCCTCAGCGTTCCCGCTGTTCCCATTTCCTGCGACTGCCCTTGACTTCGAGTACAACGGGAATTTCGGAATAACCCAGATCTTCGCGGATGCGATTCCGGATGTACGCGACATAGCTGTCCGTAACCGATTCCGGACGGGTAGCGAACACAAGAAACTTTACCGGGTTGGTTTGTGTCTGCACCATGTACCGGAGTTTGAATTTGTTCACCCGTCCCTGGGGCGGCGGGGAAGCGGTTATCCAGTCATTAAGCGCAAGATTGAGCGCGGAGGTTTCAGTACGGCGTGAAAGTTGCTCGTACAGGCGGACGGCTGTCTTGAGGAGTTCGGCGATGCCCGATCCTTCCAGCGCGGAGAGTGCGCAAACCGGCGCGTACTCCATCTGCCCGAACAGAATGCGTTGTTTTTTAACCACGGACGCGAACGTCTTCTTGTCCTGATCCATGGTGTCCCATTTATTCAGCACAAAAATTACCCCGATGCCCTCGGCGGCCGCATGGGCGATAATCTTCTTGTCCTGCTCGGCGAGGCCTTCCTGTGCATCTATCATGTGAAAGACAATGTCCGCGTGTTTCAAGGTCTTGATGGCCCGGTTAACGGAGTAGTACTCGATATTTTCGTTTATTCGCGCCTTCCGCCGTATCCCGGCGGTATCAAGGACATGAAATTGATTCCCTTTCCAGGTAAATTTACCCTCGACAACATCGCGGGTTGTCCCGGCGATATTGGATACGATGGACGCGTTTGTGCCGGTGAGCCGGTTCGCCAGGGTCGATTTCCCGGTATTCGGTTTCCCCACAATTGCGACGCGGATGCACGTTTCCTTTTCACCCTCTTCCACTTTTGAAAAATCAAGCGTGCGGGTGAGCACTTCGGCGAGTTCGCTGATGTTGTCGCCATGTTCGGCGCTTATAAACAACAGTTCGGGAAAACCGTAGCTGAGATAATTCCAGGACTCGGCTTCACGACGTCCGCCTTCGGTCTTGTTGACGGCGACCACCAGCCGGTCGCTGTACGGACGGAGCAGCTCGATGAACTCTTCGTCTTCCGGAGTCGCGGGTCCCGCTTCGAGAAGAAGCAGTATACGGTCCGCCTTTTTAAGCGCGCCGAGCGTTTTTTCCACAACCAGATTGTCCATTATGGCGCCGTCGCTTCCGGTTTCCCGGTCGAGCTTGAAGCCGCCGGTATCCATGAGGCGAACGGGTTTTCCGTCGACGAAAGCTGGTTCTTCGATCGGATCACGGGTAACACCCGGTGTCGGATCGGTAATGGCGCGCCGCTTGTGCAAAAAGCGGTTAAAGAGTGTGGATTTCCCCACATTCGGCCGGCCTACCACTACAATGAGCGGAAGGTTCCGGTACGTTTTTGTTTCGTCGAATTCCGGCAACGATATACCGGTTTCAGGAGTGTCAGACATAGCTTTTTATTCGTTCCTCTACCAACATTCGAATTTCACGGGCTGCCGAAAGGCCCATCGCGGTTTCGGCTAGTTCAACGGCGTCTTTCAGAGACACCCGCCGGATCATTTCCTTGACCGGCTCGAGATTCGGTACGGCCATGCTGAAATTGCGCAGGCCCATACCCAGAAGCAAAAAAACCGCGGAAGGATCACCGGCCATTTCTCCGCACATGGAAACCTCCGTGCGCGTATTCCGTCCAGCCTGGATCGTCTGCAGTATCATGCGCAGCACTGCCGGATTGAACGGATCAAAGAGATGGGCAACCCGCGCGTTTTCACGGTCAACGGCAAGCGTGTACTGCACCAGATCGTTCGTTCCGATGGACATGAAGTCGCATTTTTGCGCCAGAAGATCGGCGCAAACAGCGGCCGCGGGTATTTCTATCATGACCCCGGTTTTTATCCGGGAATTATAGGCCCGTCCCAGACGGTCGCACTCCGTCTTTGCTTCCTCAAGTACATCGAGTACCGCGTCCAGTTCTTCCACGCTCGAAATCATGGGGAACATGATCCTGAGGTCCCCGTGACTGCTCGCCCGCAACAGGGCACGCAGCTGATCCTTGAAGAGCTCGCGGCGGTCAAGACAGTAGCGTACGGCGCGCCATCCCAGAAGCGGGTTCGCCTCGCCCTGATCTTTTTGCTCCGATAGCATCTTGTCCGCTCCGGCGTCCAGCGTCCGGATAATTACCGGTGCGCCGTTCATCGCTTCAACCGTTGCGCGGTACACCTCATACTGGGTTTCCTCGTCGGGAACATCCCGCCGGGAAAGATATAAAAACTCGGAACGGAACAATCCGATTCCGGCGGCTCCTTCTTCACGTGCCGATTCGGCTTCTTCGGAAAGCGCGATATTCGCGCGGAGGGTAATCGGCGTACCATCCCGTGTTTCCGCAGGCTCTTGAATTCTGCGCTGACGGTCCTCGTCGGCCTTCTTTTGTGTCGCTCCGGCAAGGGGCATCCTGGCACGATAGGCCGCGGCAACATCGCTCGGCGGAGAAACAATGACGATCCCGTCGCCTCCGTCAAGAACCACTTCGTCGCCGTCAGACACCGCGTCGAGAACGCCCCGGACACCCATGACAGCAGGTATTCGCCAGGCACGGGCAAGAATTGCCACATGGCTCGTCGCGCCACCTTCTTCCAGAATGATTCCCAGAATGCCGGCATCGCGAAGCGTAATCGCTTCGGACGGCATGATGTTCCGGGCGACCAGGATGGTGCCCGGCGGCACAAACCGGCTGCTGCTCCCCGTGAGCCGGCGTTCACCCGGTTCGGGAACTGTATCGCTCATGAGGTGACGCATGACACGGTCAAAAGCGTCTTCAATATCTACCGCCCGTTCGGCAAGGTAGGTGTCTCCCGTAGTACGGAGCATGCCCACCGTCTCCTGCACGGCATCATACAACACGGATTCAACATTACACAGCTTTTCCTCAAGCTGCTTTTTGATGCGGGGAATGAACTCGGGATCATTGAGCATCATGACATGCGCTTCGATGATCTCTGTCTGTTCCCGGGTACGATTCTGCATGAGCAGGGAAAGTTCCGATCGTGAACGCTCAAGGGCAGACTGTAACCGCCCCCATTGATATGAAACATCGGCGGGTTCTATTGCATAGCGGGGAATTTCGGCTGGCTCTCCGTCGGCAAGGCAAAAAACGGGACCCATGACCATGCCCCGTGACGCCGACAATCCTTCGAGCGTTATCACGAGTCTACTATACCGCAAAAATTGGTCCTTGCATACAGATTGAAATCGGCGTATCATGGCCCCATGGCGGATAAACGTAAACACAAATCTGCATCTCTGGGTTGTCTTTTCTGGATAGCGTTTATATTACTCGTTCTCGTCCTTTTTTTCTTTAACCGGAAAAATATCAGCATGGTACTGGAGAAAACCGGTGCTATGCACCTCATAACCGGCAAGGAAACCCCCGGAGAAGACGCTCCGCTCCCCGCCGGGCAGAAAATTCCGCCGATAGCCACGGCAGCCGACGACGAGTCGACCGAACCGCAAGCGGACAGTACCGAGGAACCGGTCGAACCGGCGACCGAAGAGCCTGTGGCGGAAAAACCCGCAGATACAGCCTCGGAGCCCGCACCCGAAAAACCCGCACCGACGGCGAAACCGGCCGTGAAACCCGCAGCGGAAAAGCCCGCGGTTCAAACCCGTACCGCGACACTGTTTTTTGTTACCATTGACTCCGACGGACGGGTTCTCCGCAAGGAAGTAACCCGGGACGTTCCCCGAACGGATTCTCCGCTTTCCGAGACCCTTTCAGCGCTTTTTTCCGGCCCAAATGGCGCCGAGTCATCCAAGAATTTGCGATCGCTCATCCCGAATGGCACCCGGCTTCTTTCAGCTTCGGTTAAAGACGGCGTGGCAACGCTCAATTTGAGTGAGGAATTCCAGTTTAACCAGTTCGGAATTGAAGGGTATCTGGGTCAGCTCGCGCAAATAGTATTCACCGCGACAGCCTTCCCCACGGTTTCGTCGGTACAGATTCTTATTGAAGGACAACGGCGGGAATACCTGGGAGCGGAGGGCGTCTGGATCGGCACCCCCCTGTCCCGGGAGAAATTTTAGGACTGCTATCAAAATTGTTGAAAAATTCCTGACGAATTATTGGGCCAGCTCTGCCATGACCCACCAGAACGCGAATGCCTTCCGGTTCGCCGTGATGTGCTGGGTATTATGCTGTCCATGGGTTTCACCACCGCCGGGAGACGAACGGTTCCGGTACCAGTGAACACCTTCGGTATGAGAGTCCTGCCAGTCTTCGTAGAAATTCCCCCCATAACTTTCCGAATCCCCGTTATCGCCGGTATCTTCGTAATAGGTACCGTCCATGGCGGTTGTGTCTATTGAATAGTAGTCAATGCAGTAGTAGCCGTTCGTCCGGCAGAATTCATTGATTATCGCGGCCTGATTTTTCGGGCATCCCTCGCCGACATTATTATTCCGGTTGGCGTGTCCGGTCATGAACACAAAGTTGACAGGATTTGCCCGCGCGCGGCCTGAACCCACCTTGGTACCACCTGCACCGTATTCGTTGATCAGGGTTTGCATCGACGCGCAGTAATCTGAAGCGTCATGGCCGCCAATATCGCACCAGGACCACATGAAGACGTTCACGTTGGCGTTTTCCGGATCTTCCAGCCAGTCCCGGCACTCATTCACCTAGGTTTCCCAGCTACCGTTATCGGTCTGGGACAGATCCGGTGTTGAAAACCCGCCGGGGTTGTCCCGGAAGTAGAGTTTCCCGGCTTCCTTCGTGGTACTCACGCCGAACTTCACATCATCCCCGGTCTTGAATCCCGGGAGCCCGAAGACACCGTACGACACATGGGTTCCATGGCTGGTATGAAAATAGGCTACCTCGAATTCCGACCGGATGGTAGTGAGTACGGAATCTGGAATGGTCCGGAGTACGGAATCGAGGGCGACGGTCGCCCCGGCGATGGTTGAGCCGGTCACGGGAGTCGAACTTCCGCCGGTCGAGTCTCCGCCCGAGGAATCGCAGGAAATTCCCGTCATCATGATACAGAGTACGGCCGCCAACAGCGTAA
>MWCL01000044.1 GCA_002070025.1 Spirochaetes bacterium ADurb.Bin215 | reverse complement strand
CATGATGACCGGATGCACCCCGGCGAAGAACCCTCCGCAACCCCAAGGCTCAGTGAACAGCTCAATACAAATAGGCGCGAACGAATATGCAAAAGAAATCGTGATAGTTCCGCAGGGCACGCAAGCGCTCGTTTCAATGACTGATGACACACACTGGAACACCTTCTACAGCGGAAAGTGGAATTGCTTCAAGGGGGTGTTCCTGAACGGCCGCACGGTAACACTCAGCCCGTTCGTGATGAGTCAGTATGAAGTGACGCAGGAACTATACGCGGCGGTGCTTTCAGGCGACGCGGAGTCGAACAACCGCCCGAGTACCTTTGCGGAAAACCCTCCCGTCGGGGAAAACCAGGGAAAGCGGCCGGTGGAGACTGTGACCTGGTACGACGCGGTGTACTTCTGCAACGCGCTGACTCAAGTCGCCATGTCGAAAACCGACTGTGTGTACACAATCAGAAACATTGTGCGTGATCCCGCCACCAGGCACATCACAAGCGCGGATGTGAAAATGAATATGAAAAAGAAAGGGTACCGCCTGCCAACGGAAGCCGAATGGGAATTCGCCGCACGCGGCGGAGACCCGAAAGCCGCGGCGTGGAACAATGCTTTCGCCGGACAAGCGTCCGCTGACGGCAAAAAAATCCATGACGATGCCGAGAACCTGGTGGACACGAACCTGGCATTGGCAGGCTGGTACTACTACAACAGCAACAGTGACAAGACCACACGCAAAACGCATGAAACAGGACTCAAGCTGCCGAACACGCTGGGACTCTACGATATGTCCGGAAACGTGTGGGAATGGTGCTGGGACAAATGGGGCGACATCTCCTCCGATGAAACAGTCACAGACCCCGGTGGTACCGCATCGGGACGAAACCGCGTCTCCCGGGGCGGCGCCTGGAGCTACTATGCGTGCAGCTGCGTAGTGTCCTACCGGGACTTCGTGGATCCGTCATGCAACTACCACTACCTGGGCTTCCGGGTCTGCCGGTCTTTGCGCTAGTAGCCTTTGCGGGCAACACAACCCCGGCAGCCGGGCTCACCCGAAGCTCCGGTGATGTTTCCAGAACTCGCGCCAGGTGAAATTGGGTTTACGGCAGAGGTAGATTTCCCTGTGCCAGGTTGTTTCCTCGTTCATGAAGCCATGGGCATTCCGGCTGTAAGTGACAACCTCGACCGAGCCGAAGAACTGCGAGAGGAAAGCCCGGTTGAAACCGACGGCAAGGATAACCGAAGGTTCCCGCTCGTCATAGCCGCGATCGTAAAACGAGTTTGTGCCGCACATGATTTTGGGGAGGCCGTACTGCCGCCCGTAATACTCGAGCGCGCCCGCCTCGCCGTAATTTCCCGCGAGGATGCCGAATGCTGTCCGCTCGTCTTCGGGAAGCACGTCGCGGACGTTCGCGGCGTCGGCGGCAAACTCTTCCCAGCCGAATTGTTCCATGTACGTGTCATTGAGAGAGACGATGACGTTGAACCACCGCGAGCCGACTGGGGCGAGCGGCAGGGTAAGCGCCGCTGTGGCGATCGCGCTCATGACGACCTGTCTCCCCTCCCCTTTATGTTATAGGTTGTATTTATCCTATAATATTGTATACTTAGTATAGAGGTGAATCATGACCATTAATACGGAAACTTTGGTTTCGATTACCGAAGCAAACCAGAATTTCTCCAAAGTCGCCCGACTCGTCGATGAACACGGTTCTGCCGTAATTCTAAAAAATAATGTACCCCGCTATTTGATCATGGAGTTTGCCAAGGCAGAAGAAACCATGGTCGCTACCGATGCCGATGTCCTTTCGGTTTCACGAAGAATAATAGCGCAGAATAAAGAAGCCTACGAGGTTCTCTCCCGATAGTAGCACCCGCCCCTCGTGACGCACTCTTCGCAGTGAGGAACCGTTGTGTACAACGGTTCCTCCAGCGACTTGCCATCGGCAAGTCGCCCGGCTCCGCGCTTTGACCCTCGCCCACCGTTGAGCCCTCTTCGCGGGGGCTCCGCGGAAAGTAGTTCGCCCCCCGTGTCGCTTTCTGCCTCAATATATATATGTTTTGACATATCCTCTATGGCGTAGTAATATGTATATATGAGAACAACCCTGATTCTGGACGACAAGACGATGATCACGCTCAAGGAACTGGCGGCGCGGCAATCGCGAACGCTCACGGAGGTCGTGTCTGAAACGCTGAACCGGGGACTGGGACAGACAACGGAAAAATTGGAACCCTGGACTTGCGGGAGTTTCGATATGGGCGGCGGATTTGACTATACGAAGGCATGGGAGCGGGTCAACGAGCTTGAAGCGTCCGCGGTGGCCGAAAAAATGGACGCGCGGAAATGATCATACCCGATCTGAACGTTCTCCTGTATGCCATTGATTCATCATCGCCCCGCCATGGGGAGGCTGCTGCCTGGCTGGAGAAAACCGTCAATGCCGGAATTGATGTCGTGGGGATCCCCTGGGTCGTACACCTCGGATTTCTCCGCCTTACCACAAACCCGCGGGTATTCAGTCGGCCCCTGACGGTCGAAACGGCAAGCGATTGGCTTGAGTCGCTGGAATCCGCACCGTCTGTCCGGATGATTGATCCCGGCACGGCACATCGCGGAATTCTCCGGCACCTCCTGCTCATGCTCGGAACGGGTGCCAACCTTGTAACCGACGCGCATCTTGCCGCGCTCGCGCTCGAGTACAATGCCGTTCTCGCCACGGGCGACCGGGACTTTCAGCGCTTCCCCGGTCTCAAGCTGGAGCTGTTGTTTTAGCGTACGTGTTGTCCTTTCCATGCGTACGCAGTATACTATAAACAGGAGGTTACCATGCCCTATAGCGCGACCCGGCTGAGACAAAATCTCTATGCCATACTGGACAGCGTTCTCGAGAACGGCCAACCCGTTGAAATCGAGCGGAAGGGACGTATCCTTCGCATCGTGCCCGAAGAACGCCCGTCAATCTGGGAACGCCTGGAAGAGCACCGGGTCGTTACCGGAGACCCGGAGGATCTGGTTTCCCTGGACTGGTCCGGCAGCTGGTCGGGAGTAGCCGAACCGTGATTTTCCTTGACACCCATGCCGTCGTCTGGCTCTATCAAAAAGATAAAGACCGCTTCTCCGACCTCGCGCTGCAATTGCTGGAAAGTGATGACCTGCGCATTTCACCCGCGGTGCCCCTTGAGCTTGAGTATCTGTACGAGATTGGACGCCTGACCGAGCGTAGCAGGACGATTCTTTCCTGGCTCGGCCGGTCAATCCGGCTCAGGGAAGATGACGCCGCCTTCACGGCAGTGGTGGAGGCCAGTCTCGACGCCTCCTGGACACGCGACCCGTTTGACCGCCTGATTGTTGCGCAGGCAAGTCTTCACGACGCGCCGCTCCTCTCCAAAGACCGCACCATCCGGAACCATTACCGTCACGCCCGCTGGTGATCCTCCGCGCAGGCAACCCAGACGCCGTTTGCGCGGGAAGATTCGATGACCTTCGCCACGAATTGAATGCCCTTGAGGCCGTCGAAGGCGTTCGGGAAATTGAGGGCGAGCGGGTCGGCGGGTTTTCCGGACCGGCGGGCGGCGATTGCCTCGGCGGCGTCGGAGTAGAGGTTCGCGAAGCCGGCTGGGAATCCTTCGGGATGGCCCGCGACGATCCGGGAGGAACGCTTCGCGAGCGGGAGGGTTCCCGGGCCGTTCGGTGTGCGGGTTTGAGCAGGCTCCCCGTGTGGTTTGAATTCGAGCCGCTGCGGAATTTCCTGGAACCATTCAAGCGAGCCTTTTGAGCCGGATATCCTGAACTTGAGGCTGTTCTCTACGCCGGCGGCCGCCTGGGTAACCCAGAAGCAGCCCCGGGCACCGTTGGACATTCTGAGGAGGGCGCCGGCATAGTCGTCCACCTGGCGACCCGGGACGATGTTACCGATCTCGGCGGCAACTTCGGCAACCTCGAGGCCGGTAACGAAGCGAAGCAGATTGTGGGCATGCGTGCCGATGTCGCCCATAACGAGCGAGGGGCCGCCCTTCGTCGGATCGTAGACCCAAGCGCGGGAGGTATTCGCGGTGACGGGCACGTCGACGGCGCGGCCGCCCTGCACGTATTCAACCTGAACCAGTCTGATCTCCCCGATCTCGCCCGCTTCGACCATGGCCCGCGCCTGGCGCACCATGGGATATCCCGTGTAGTTGTGGGTCAGGCAGAACACCAGACCGGATTCTTTGACTTTTTTGTAGAGCGCTTCGGCCTCTTCGAGCGTGTTGGTCATCGGCTTGTCGCAGATAACGTCGAACCCCGCGTCGAGCGCGGCCATAGCGTATTCAAAGTGCGTATCATTCGGCGTCATGATCGCGACAACATCGATCCCGTCGGCGCGTGATTTCTCTCCCGCGATCATCGCAGAGACACTCGTATAGATCCGGTCGTCCGGGAACCCCATTTCCCGTCCGGCCTTCGCGGCCTTTTCGGGAGACGAGGACATAACGCCGGTGACGATCTCGTACCGATCGTCGAAGCGTGCGGCAAGCCGATGCATCGGCCCGATGAAAGACCCTGCCGCTCCCCCGACGACACCAATCCTGAGGCGACGCCCAAGCATTTCAAGTACCGGATTCAAACTCATTTCTGTCCTCCTGAAGTGTTATGTAAAAGTATAGGGCGGTCCGGATGAACAGGCAAGGGCGGGAGCGCAACACCCCGACGGGTGTTTAACTCCCCGCGACGGTGCAACACCCCGGCGGGGTGCGTAACTCCCCGCGACGGCGCAACACCCCGGCGGGGTGCTTAACTCCCCGCGAGAGCGCAACACCCCGGCGGGGTGCGTAACTCCCCGCGACGGCGGAACACCCCGGCGGGGTGATCAGTCCCCCGCGACAGTTGCGCTCCCCGATTACCGTACATTGCGCTTGTTTACCACCAGAAAGTACAGTATAATGATACTTGCTGGAGGTAAAATGCTGCACAGTCACCAGATGATCATGGACAAACTCACCACATACGGCTCGCCCAAGGCGAAGTTGACCCGCATGGTTTCAAACGGGGAGATGATCCGGATACGACGAGGATTGTACATTGATGATCCGGCAATCCCGCGCATGGCCCTTGCACCCGTCATCTACGGTCCCTCGTATATATCATTTCATACCGCTCTTGCCTGGCATGGACTCACACCGGAACGCGTAGAAGTTGTCGACTCGGCAAGCTATGGGAAAAACCGCGACAAACGATTCCGGACTCCGCTCGGCGAGTATCGATACCGCTATCTGCCCGTCGCTGCCTATCCCCATGGTCTCCGTCTTGAAGAAGCGGATGGATACCGCTTTCTCATTGCGTCGCGGGAAAAAGCCTTGTGCGACGCCCTATACAAAGCAGGTGTACTTCACCGAGAGGAAGATATCGAAGATCTCCTCACAGAAAACTGGAGGATCGGAATAGAAGATATCCGGTCCCTGGACAAGGATCTCGTCCAGTTCCTTGCCCCGTTATATAGAAGAAAAACCCTTTCCCTGTTTGCGCTCTGGCTTGAAAAGGAAGTAAACCCATGACAGATATTTCCCCCGTCAAAAAAATGCTCGATGAGTACAAGTGCCGGACCAATGAACAGCGAAGCGCCGCACTTCGTGAAATCGTACAGGAACTGACGCTCGTTGGCTTGTCGCGGACAGACTTTTTCTCACACGCGGCCTTTTACGGGGGAACGGCGCTCCGGATCTTTCACGGACTTGAGCGGTACTCGGAAGATCTCGATTTCAGTCTTGAAAAACCCGACGCATCCTTCAGTCTGAATGACTACTTGCCGGCGGTTCGGGATGAACTCGCTTCCTGGGGATTCGACATGACGGTAGAGCAAAAGAAAAAGGCAAACGACAGGGCGATTCAGTCAGCCTTTATTAAGGGCGGGACACTGGTACATCTGGTAAAGATCGCCTCTCTTGAGCCGCCGGTTTCCGGCATTCCCCCGAACAGTCTCTTGCGCGTAAAACTGGAAATTGATACCGATCCGCCGGGAGGCGCCGTATTCGAGACAAAATACCGACTGAGTCCCATTCCGTTTGCCGTGCGGCTCTACGATACCCCGTCCCTGTTCGCGGGAAAAGTGCACGCCCTTCTCTGTCGAAAATGGAAAGAACGGGTAAAAGGCCGGGACTTCTTCGATTACCTGTGGTACTTGTCCAACAACATTCCCCTGAACCTGGCCCACCTTGAAGCGCGCATGCGCCAGTCTGGACACTGGGGAGCTATGCCGTTACGGGAATCGAACCTCCGGAAAATGCTTGAGAAGCGCTTTTCCACGGTTAACTTCGCGCTTGCCCAAGAAGATGCCCTTCCCTTTGTGCGCGACTCGCGCGCGGTCGATCTTTGGTCCGCCGGGTTCTTCATCACCGTTACCCGGGACCGATTAGCGGTAATCGCTTCTTCAGGCTAGCCGCTGCGACACTTCGCTTTCGCCCCGGCAAGGACGTTCATACGCGGGGGCTCCGCGCGAGGACGGCGCAACCGCAGGTTGCGCACGCCCCCCGTTGCGCCTGCTGCCTCAGTCTCCTTCTTCCAGCGGAAATCCGTCACGTTCCCAGCCGATGATGCCGCGATCGATGTTGTGGACGGAGGTAAAGCCGGCTTCTACCAGGATTTGTGAGGCGGCGCGGCTTCGGCTTCCCGAGCGGCAGATGACGAGGATATCACGTGTTTTGTCGTCGGAAAGTTCGCCGAGGCGGCTGGAAAGTTCGTTGAGCGGAATGAGCACGGATCCGGGGACATGCCGGTCCGCGTACTCTCCCCGGGTGCGCACATCAAGGAGGATCGGGGTACCCTCCTCTATCATGGCATGTGCTTCGGCGGGCGGTATGGTGGTAAACCCCGTGTCCCGGCAAAACACAAGCGCGGGAAGAATCACTATGAATGCAAATATCAATAATCGTTTCATGTTTACAGTATAGTGCACGATTCTGCCCCATGCCAGTTTGCCGGTATGGGGTAGATGGCAAGCATTATTTTTCCGGGACAAGCCGGGCCGCGTTGGCGTCTTTCAGATCGGACAGGATGCCGGAGAGCGTCCCCTCCGGTAGACGGATCGGTGTGGAGACTCCTTCGAACGGTGACGATTCACCGTCTTCCGGCGTCAACCGGAAAACCGAACCGTCAGCACGCCTTATAAGAACCGCTCCGTCACTTTTCGCCCGGTCGAGTACATAGGAGAATGTTTTTCTCGCTTCAGAATACGTAGTCACCAACATATTACAGCTCCATACAGCGAATGCCGCGCCTGAGGGCAGCCGCCTTCATTCCGGCGTCAAGGGTTAGTAATTCACAACGCATTTTCTCGGCACAAAAAAGATAGTACGCGTCGTAGGCATAGAGGGATTCCGTTCCGGCGATTGTAAGTGCTGACGGGAAATCGGGTTCAATGTGACGAACCGGGATTTTACAAAACGAGTGCCAAACCAGAATCCCCTCGGAAATGCCCAGAAGCTTGCGTTTGTACAACGCAGAAAGTGCGTTTCCGATCTCGTATTCCAAACAACCTGGCGCAAGCAAAGAACAACCTGCGGTCCGGGAAATAACCATTTCCCGCTCCGGTTCATTGAGGAGTACCGCGAGCACTACAGAAGCATCAACTACAACTTCCATAGTACAATTGTACAACTCTCAATACTATTTGTCAAACTCTAAACCTCGTCAGTCCGCGAATATTTTCAACCGTTCGGCGGCCTGGTCGGCTTCGCGCGAGTTCAGTTTGAGACGCTCGTTTATGGCGACCGAGTTTTTCCAGCAACCAACCGCGGCGTCAGGATTTCCGCGCGTTTTTTTCAATCTCGCCCAGATAGTAGTACGCGTTGCACATGTAACCTTCAATGTCAGCATGGTCCGAATAGTAATCTCTTATATAGAAGAAATCCGCTTCAGCTTCCCCGCGCTTCTTGAAGGAGGCGGGAAGATTTTATAGAAGTTCCCACGCATGTACCGCACAAAACAGTGACGGCTTTGTCACGCGGACAGGGCAATGGCCTCGTCGAACAGTTTGATTGCTTTCTTGACCATCTTGAGCTGGGTAAACGGATTCCGGGAATCCCGGCTCACAAAGGCTTCACTATACTCCACCACTTTCTCAGAGGCGCCCTTTTCGGGATTCTCCATGGGAGAGGATAACGCACTGTAAAGCACAGCGAGCGCCAGATACGAGTGGTAATCATTCGTGTCCGACTCGAGACGGCGTTCGTACTCGGCGATCTTGGCGTGCGTTTCAACCGGCGTCCGGTTAAAGTATGCGTTAAGATAAAAACATTCTTCGAGATCCGTCGCGAATAGGGAGCCTCCCAGAATAACCACCGCAAGGGTGCACAGTACCAGTTTCTTTTTCATAGCTTCTCCTTGTATACCTTTTTTCTCAGAACCACAACTCTGCAGAGAGTTCACAGCTCCACACGTGACCGTACAATACATATTCAGACCACCGCGGTCCGAAGCTCCGGATGAACCGCAGCGTCATGATGAGATTGTGCCATCCCGAATACGCGAGCTCGGGCAGCAGGACGAATCCAAAATCCTGCAGATTCATTGTCGTCGTGAGGGACAGTCCCCAGTCCCCGTCAGCAGGATTCGAAACGCGGAGAACGGCGTAGTGACGGCCGTTGTTACCCCTGATTTTCCTGATGGCATGCTCGCCGGGCTCATCATCGGGTTCGTGAGCCGTGTCGGCTTCATGCTTGTCTACCTTCCCCTCAGACGGTCCCCGGTTATCGCGTTTGTTACCGTAGCCCTTATCATCGCGGCGGGAACACTCGGCTTTTGTCTCTTCTGGGGACTCCCCTTCCCGCTCCCCGGAATCCCCGTCATACTCGTCTCCGAAATTCTCGGGCTCGGCACCACCGCCGTTCTCTTCCACACCTACAGCACACTCAACCGGCAACTTGAAGGGAAGATCAAAAAACTGACGGACAACGAAGCGTAACGGGGCCGAACGAACAGCACGCACGCTGCCAAACACCTGCACTTCCCTGAATTTTTGACAATTCCGCCATTCCGCATTACGTTTAATGAAAGAACTTTTCAGCCGCTTAACGAAAGCGTGTATTCATGGAAGTTTGATTACAAATACCATTGCAAGGAGTAAACAATATGCCCGAATTCGGAAATCCATTCAGCGTCAAGAAGAGCGATCGCAAGCTCACCCATAACGAGCTAGTACGCTCCATCCGTATGATGATCGCCGCTGAATATGAAGCGGTCCAGCTCTATCAGGAGATCGCGGAATCCACCGACAATGTCCTCGCGCAGAAGGTTCTTATAGACATAGCCGACGAGGAAAAAGTACATGCCGGCGAGTTTCTCCGCCTCCTTCATGAGCTTGACCCCAACGAACAGAAATTCTATGACGAAGGTGCGCAGGAAGTCGAGGAAGAATTCCTTTCAGGCGGCGGAGGCGGTGAATCAACCGGTTCCGGCGATCTCGGCATCGGCAGTCTTCGCGACAAAGGAGAGTAACAATCCATGAATATGCTCAGAACAGGATTTGCGCCGATCAGTCCGGCGGCGTGGGGAGAAATAAACGCACTGGTTACCGAGACCCTTACCGCGAATCTCGCGGCACGCAAGTTTTGCGATGTTTCCGGCCCCCATGGCATCAACTTCGCCGCGGTTCCTGAAGGACGCATCGAGGTTCCGGCAAACCAGAAAAAGGACGAAGTACGTTTTGGCGTACACCGGGTTCTCCCGCTTGTGGAAAGCCGGGTAAGTTTTTCGGTGAACATCTGGGAACTCGACAATATTGACCGCGGCGCGAAAGACGCGGATCTTGACTCGGTCGTTGAAGCAGCACAAAAGATTGCAGCCTTTGAAGACGGCGCCGTATTCAACAGTTTCAAGCCCGCAGGCATCGTGGGATTAAACGACGCCGTGAAAGCGGAAAAGCCCGTCACGCTTACCCTTGACCGAGACACGCTGGTAGACGGCATCAGTGAAGGCCTTCTCCGTCTGCGGAAGGAAGGAATCGGCAGCGGCGCCAATCTCGTGGTGAATCCCGTGCTCTGGAAATTCCTCGCGCATGTGGTTCCCGGCGGCAGCCTCGCCTCGATAGTACGAAAACAAATTGGCGGAAAGATTATCTATTCGGAAGCGGTTAACGGCGCCCTCCTCGTCGCGGACCGCCAGGGCGATCTGGAACTGTCCATTGGACAGGACTTTGCCATTGGATACGAAGGCCACGACTCCCAAAAAGTCGACCTTTTTATCACCGAATCGTTTACCTTCCGCGTAATCGCCCCCGAAGCGGTGGTACCGTTTACGGTCAAGGCGTAGATACAAAAAAAACGCGATGACTCGCGTTTTCCCCCGAGCCGGGCATTCGTGCCCGGCTTTTTTTATGCACTGTCGCGGGGAGCTGGTCACCCCGGCGGGGTGCTGGACGCCCTGGCGGGGTGCGGCTCGTTAGACTTTGAATATCTCCATGGCGCCGTTCATTTTAGCGACCGCCTGGTCATTGCTCTGCACCGCGTCGGCAACTTTCTGCACCATTGCAACGAGCTTGTCGCAGGAAATGGTCGCTTCACGGATAACATCGGAAATCTCCCGGGAAGACGAGACGACATCACTCATGGCGCCGTCAACGCTCCGCGAGTACTCAGTTTGTTTTTCCGAAAGGGTTTTAATCTTGTTGACGGATTCCACAAAGTACGCGGTAGCCTGCATGGTTTCCTTCGCGCCGATACGCTGTTCTTCCATCGCGTTCGCGATGGTCTGTACCAGTTCGGACGTATGGTCAACGTTCTCGTTAATTTCCCGGAACGCGTTACCGGCGGTCTGAATTGCACCGACTCCGGCGGAAATCTTGTTGACCATGTTCTTGATATGCGTACCGATCTCCTTGGTGCTTTTCGCGGACGATTCGGCAAGAGACCGCACCTCGTTCGCGACCACCGCGAAACCTTGTCCGGCGCTTCCCGCGTGAGCGGCTTCTATCGCCGCGTTCATCGAAAGAAGATTTGTTTGCGAGGCGATGTTCTGGATAACCTTCACGATATTCTGTACCTCGGTCGATGCCGCCTGGATTTCCTCAATCGCTTGTACGGCGTCTTCTATGGCCTGATTTCCTTCCTTGCTTGTTGTCGACAGGACTGTGGATATAGCTCCCGCCTTCTTTGAAACTTCGGCTACAGAATTGATATTCGCCACCATTTCCGAGATTGACGCGGAACTTTGCTGAACGGCAGAGCTCTGCTCGCTGACTTCCTTGTCGACCGATTCCGCCGACTCCGCCATCCCGGTGATATCGTTGTGCACGCTCACCACCAGCTTGTTCTGGATTTCACTCTGTGCTTCTATGCTGGTGTATGACGACGACATCTGCGTTAACGCCGCAGTCGCGGACTCTATTTCCGCCGTCAGTTTCCCGGCTGACTCGGCCACAATTGCCGCCTCTTCCCGGAGGTTCGTAATAATTGCTCCGAGTTTTGCCATGAACGTGTTGATTGAACTGGTAAGAATACCAAAGTCATCCATGATGGTGATATCAAGCCGGTCGGTAAGATTACCGTTATTTCCCATGTCATGAAGCATATTCGAGGTCTCGCTGATACGCCGTTTCAGATTCCGCAGAATGAACCACAGAATGCCGAATGCCGGTATGAACGACACGACGAATACGACGATACCGCCCCTGATGTACTCGCCCATTGCGTCCTGAACCGGATTCACGGTCTGGCGATTGATAATCTCGAAAGACACCGAAAGCGTATTGCAACACATGTATGCCAGTGCGACCGCGGAAATGATCAGCAGAGTTGTATTGAGCGGCATGATCTGCTTTTTTGCAAACATATCCGCCGAATGAATCTTGAGCACTTTCCGGAACGGCGCAAACAACTCGTTCAGAATGAACACCGTGTAGGACGCCGAAAGCGCGCCGATCAAGGTTGCCTGGATCACGGTAAAAATTATGCGTCCCAGATGATATTCAATTACCCCCTGACTCACTTCAAGGGCAATTACCCCGATCTGCCCGATAAAAAACCCGAGAATGTTAGCGCTGATGGTAATGATGTTGATCTTTTCATATATTCCTAACGCGAAACGGGTTTCTTCCTCGGTTACAAGTTCGCCACGTGAAGCCTTTCGGATGATCACGTTGAACGGCCTGGTCATGATAAACAGGATTATCACCACGATGATCATGAGAAAAACCGCGGCCCCGAGCGTCGTCGGCATGCCGGGCCAGTACTTCTCGGGGGTTCGATACAGAAACTCCATGGCATACCAACGGAGAAGACTGACTGAAATTACGGTTACAGGAACAAACAGGGCCAGATACCGCTTGAAAATTGACATGATTCACTCCGGATCCCGGCAAGTGCACAGGAAGTTATTCACATGAACTACTACTGACTATCCGGTCGATCCCGAAACATCAATATACTCAAAGTATAGGTTGGAGGTTTTTTGGTGTCAATAATTTTTTATTGATAGATTAAGATTGACGTAAGATAAGCCGGCCCCCGGCGGGGTTCGATGCTCCCCGCGAGTGGCCGGTAAAGTACTCTAGCGGATACCGAACTGCAGGCGCATGGTGATCGTCGCGGTTTTCTGCTTTGAGCTGGTATTGAACGCGCCGTCCCAGGAATAATCCTCATTCGAATTCTGCGCGATGATCTGAAAGACACCCATACTCGCGTTCTTGAGTTTTCCCAGCTTCGCGCCGGATCGACTTGCGATGATCTGCGCGCGCTCCTTGGCGTCTTCTGTCGCGCGTTCGATCAATTCCATCTTCAACTCTGAGAGTTTGGTGTAGTAATACTGCGGCGGCTGGGAATACAATTCAAGCCCGCGGTTGATCAAACCGGTAATGCCCCGTGAAATATCCTCGACTTTCCCGACATCACCGGACTCGACCGTCACCGATTGTCTGAGTGAATACCCATTGAATACCTGCCGACGGTTGCCATCCCGGTCTTCGACCATGTCGTACTCCTTGAAGATGTCTATGGAAGAAAACACAAAGTCGGCAGCCTCTACACCATTTTCCCGCAGGTATTCATCAATCACCTTCTGGTCGTTGTGCAAATCGGCGTACGCACTTTGCAAGTCTGCATTGACCCGGGTAAATGACGCTGACCATACAATCAGGTCAGATTCGAAGTTCATGCTTCCGAGACCGGTCGTGTAGATGATGTCGTCATTTCGGTTACGGTTGAGAAACGCGTTTGACAACACCAGAACCGAAATAATTATGGCCGCCGCAATGAGGGCAACCGGAATATATCCGCGGGAATCTTTCTTTTCCATAGTTCATAAGCTCCTTTCAATATTCATTATATGCGGAAAACAGCACATAATTAGTATACCACGCCTCATCCCGTTCGTCTTCTTGACTTTTGTTTCCATTGGCAACATAATTGATATGGAGGAACCACATGATTACACGGCTCGCCCATCTCTGTTTTCAGACCAATCGTTTCGATGAAATGACCGCATTCTACCGGGATACACTCGGTTTACCCATCAAGTTTTCACTCCGGCTTCCGGATGACCGCATCTTTGGCCACTATTTCGTTCTCGGCGACAACAGCTTTCTCGAACTTTTCGACGCCGCTGGCGCCTGCGAAATGTGGGGCGGAACCCCCGGTTCACGCTCCCCGACACCCGGACAAACCTATCAGCATTTTTGCCTTGAAGTAGAAGGTATCGCCGATGTACGCAGGACGATTATCGAAGCGGGCTGCGATGTAACCGACATTACAAAAGGTATGGACGGATCGCTTCAGGCATGGATAAAAGATCCCGACGGAAACGATATCGAACTGATGGAATATACACGCGACAGCCTGCAGCTCGCGTAACCACCCACAATTTTTTAAGGAAGGAAAAGATGAAGAAACTTGACGGAAAAACCGCATTTGTTACCGGATCAAGCCGGGGCGTTGGCCGTCTGGTGGCCGTCGCGCTCGCTGAACAGGGCTGTTCCACTGTTATCTGTCACGGACGGACGGAAGAAGCATGTCAGGCGACGGCACAGGACGTCGTGAACGCCGGGGCTACCGCGCTCATCGTGGCCGGTGAACTCTCCGACCCCGCGCAGGTTGAACGCATTGCCGACCGGGTACTCGAAATGGGCGGTGTGGATATCCTCTACAACAACGCGGCAATCCAGCAGGGATGGCATGACAACCTTGAAGAGCACACACAGGAAGAATGGGCACGTATCTTCCAGGTGAATGTTTTCGCCCTCGTCCGCCTGACCGTAAAACTCGTACATCACATGCGTGAGCGCAAGTGGGGCCGGATCGTCAACCTGACGAGCGGTATCGACAAGACACCGCAGCTTGCCGCATACGGCGCGTCCAAGTGGGCGGTGGACAAATGGACCGACGATCTCGCGTCAGAACTGAAAGGCTCGGGCGTCATCGTGAGCCGCCTTGATCCGGGCTGGCTCAGCACCGACCTCGGCGGCCCCAACGCCGACAACAAACCCGAAACCGTTCTCCCCGGCGCTCTCGTACCCGCCCTTCTCGCCGACGACGCCGAAGGCGGCCAGTTCTTCCGCGCCCAGGAACACAGGGAGTATCAGCTTTAGTAAAACCTCCCCATTTGCACACCCTGCATCTCCCGATCTGCGCTGTGATTCCTGACCATTACGGCGGATAATCAGCGCAGATCAAGGAGATACTATGTAACTGCTATCAAAATTGTTGAAAACTGCTAGCTCACTTTTTGCCGTACACAAACACTTCAAAGAGCGAATAGCCCCATTCAGTCGCGCGGCGGATGCCTCGAATACGGAGATACCGTGCCTCGGTCGGAGGAAAGGAGAGGAACTCGATGTTCCCCAGACCGTCGGATTTTTGGGCCGCGATGGTCCAGGTTTCCTTGTCGGTCGAGGTTTCCACACAGTATTCTTTCGCGTAGGCCATTTCCCAGTACAGAGTGAGCGCCGAAACCGTGCGGACGGCGCCCAGATCGAGCGAGAGACTTTCATCGTCGGTCCAGTCACTCCCCCATCGGGTAAATAGATCGCTATCTACCGCGTTTATTGCTTCGAGCGAGCCATCTTCAATTTTGGTTGACCACGCGTCGACAACCGGGAGGAGCACTTCGGCACCCGCGGTATCGGCGTCTTTCGAAAGGGACGCGCTGACGAGAATGAAAGGATTTCGTGTGGAACGTATCTCACTTCCGTCTGCAAGACGCACTGTCGCGGTGAGGCGCCGGACACCGGCGAGATTGACGGCCCATTCGGTGTTCCAGGGAGCCTCCGTTGAAACCGTTGCTTTGCTGCCGTTTGTAAACCAGGTGACTTCTTCCACCGGAGAGGTGTCGTCGGCTCGGTCAATCGCACATCGGAGTGGAATGACCGTTCCTACACCGCAGGTAAGCGGAAGTCCGCCACGATCGATAGTCACCCGGGCAGGGCGCGAAGGGTTATAATAGAAGAAATCGAGAATCAGCTCCGAGGCATAGGGCGGCCAGTAGTGGCCGGTTTCCTCATCAAAAACAGTCGCGACGGTGTACCCATTGCTCTCCCAGCGAAGGCCGACGGCGTCACGGGAACGGAAAAACTCGTCTCCCGTACCGGATGCGCCGATCGTCCGCTTCCAGATGCCCACGGAGTCCTCGGCTGAAACAAGATTCCAGTCGGGAATTCCCTCAAAGAGCACTTCATCGTCCTTTTTCCCGTGAATATGCAATACCGAAGTGGGCGAAAGATCAGTGGTATCAGCGTCGGCACGCATACATCCGGCAACCGGTGCGATCGCCGCGAACCGTCCCGGAAGGGCGGCCGCAAGTTCGTACGCGCGTATGGCTCCGGCAGAAAGCCCCGTTGCATAGACCCGGCCCGGTTCTATGGAATAGTTTTCGCAAAAGAGGTCTATCATGGTTTTAAAGAAGTCTACATCTTCGGCACTATCCCACCGGCGTCCGATCCCTTCGGGATAGACGACGATCATGTCATGTTCTTCAGCCATCCGGTCCAGCAAAACGGTTTTACGGAAGAGCTCGGCGGTTGTGCCCGCGCCATGCAGGGCGAACACGAGTGAATGGGGCCGCGTGCCGTCGTAGACGAGCGGAACAAAGAGCGAGCCGCCCCGACGGCGCCCGTTAACGGAGAGTTCAAAGGTCTTGTTGGAATCGACCGCCAGAACTCCTTCCGGAAGGGGTTTGGTACAGCCGTACACAGAAATAATAACCCAAAGTAAGAGAAGCGCACGAGTTGCTTTCATGATGAGTAATTATAGAATAAAAATGGTGCTTGTCCAGCGGGAATTTGATGGACTGCTACCAAAATTGTTGAAAGTACGGGAGCTCTTGCGGGACTGCTACCAAAATTGTTGAAAAAATTCCAACAAAATTGGTAGCAGTTTCCACAAATTTCGTAGCAGTTGTTACCGGTCCTCGCGACGAAGCAAAAACACTCCGTCCTTTTTTCCGTCCAGCGTAAAACGCCCGCCGCGGCAGTATTTCAACGGTTTCCAGAAAGGGACCATTGTCCAGATGGCACACGTTCCGCCGGGCTTGAGGATGCGGTGCATCTGATCCGCCAGTTTATCGGGATCAATGACCGGAGAGGGAACCACGCCGTAGAGGAGAATCAGGTCAAACTCGCCGTCAGGCAGCGAGGAATTCATGGCGTCATCCTGTACCACGGTGACATTGGTGAGCCCGCTGTCGATTACTTTTTTGCGTGTTGTCTCTACCGCAACCGGATGCAAATCCGCGGCGACGAGTGTTCCGGATTCTCCCACCGCACGGGATGCGGCTTCGGTAAAGAAGCCCGAGCCGCAGCCTATTTCCAGAACACGTTGCCCCTCCCGGATTCCCGACGCGGCGACGAGTTTTACCGGATCGTCGTATTTGAGGCGTTTCGGACTATCAAGAAAAGCCATCATTTTGGTGAAGAACCGGTTTCCCCGTTCAGACTTCCCGCTGAACATCACATCGCGTAATTTCATACCTTATCTCCTTCGGCAGACCCGGAAGCCCCTGTTTCGTCAGTCTGAGTAATTCCGGCCGGTTTTTCATTCCGGTACACAATCCAGGAATATATCACTATGTACGGAATCCCCGCGATCCCCGAAAGACTGACGAGAGCTCCCGCCAACCGGTTCGGAATACAAATCCCGACGACCATGAGAAGCCCCATCACGATGAAGACGACGGCCCCGCGGCGGTGTGTCTTCCGCCAAACGGATTCACTTGCCAGCGTCCAGGGTGTACGGATGCCGCAAAAGTAATTATGTCGAAACTTGCTCATGTAGTTTCCCGATACAAGAAACACCGCACCGACGAGGAGCCGGATTACAATATCCATCCGTACCGGAACACCCAAACTGATCGCAGCAATGAGCCAGTGCAGGGGAATGAACATACAGGATATCACCGTGATGACGATGCCATACGCACGTCCGTGGATCTTCCAGGACTCGTGCTTCGGGTCAATCCGTGGAACAATTATGCCAAGGAAGAAATAGAGCACGACCGGAAGGAGACTCATCCAGGCGAGATACCGGGCGGGTACCCACTGGTCAATTTCGCCCTTCCAGTTCCAGTGAAACGGCACCTCGTCGGGAAGGAAGCGAAGTGCTACAAACGCCATCACAATATGAACGGTAAAAACCGTGTACAACACTACTTTTTTCTTCATGCTCAGTCCTTTCCCTGCAGGGTATACACCCAGGACACGAGGTCCTGGAACACCGAGGTGTTCAATGAGTAAATTATGCTTTGTCCGTCCCGCACCGACGCCACGAGATCGGCCTGTTTGAGTATATTCAGATGATGACTGATGGAGGCGGCACTTATGGGAAAGGCCGACGCTATCTCGCCCGCGCTCATGTCGCGTGTCTTGAGAAGATCCAGAATGTCCCGCCGGGTTTTGTCGGACAGGGCTTTGAATAAATCGTTCATCCACTCTCCTTAGATATTTAGATGATATTCTAATTATCTAAGAAAGTCAAGAAAAAGCGACAAAACAAGACTGCTACCAAAATTGTTGAAAATATTTCAACAAAATTGGTAGCAGTTTCCACAAATTTTGTAGCAGTGTATCAGTTATACGCGGCGATGATCGCGTCAAGAATGGTCGGGAAGTACCAGGTCTGTGCTGTCCGGTTATAGAACCCGTAGAGCTCGTTGAACGAACCACCTGATGGTACAACGTAGTTACCGTTATCCCAGAGGATGGTGCTCATGCCGTAGCTTGCTGCCTTTCCGCAGTAGTAGGAGAACCAGGCGACACGCTGGTCCAGGTTGTTTTTGTTGGTGGCGCCGTATTCACCGATGATGACGGGGATTCCCCTGCCTTCAACGAATTTCGTGTTGAGCATGCCCATGAATTGGTCAATTTCACCCTGGTGGGCTGTTGTAAAGGTCGAAACTCCCGGATCCTGCATGGCAAACACATACGGAGTGTACGCGTGAACCGAGAGGATCAGCTTGTCACTTGCGGTATCATCCGGAATGACAAAATGACTCGATTGTGCTGCCTGGGGAGAGGCCGCATAGGGGGTGATCATGACATAGCGGTCCGCGTTATTGCCGCCGGTTGCCCGGATCGCGTTGAGCGCGGATTGGGTAAGAGCACCGATAACCTCCGCAGCTTCGCTGTGGTACGGGTCAGAATCGCTCCATACCCATTCGTTTGAATATCCCACGAGACGGGGTTCGTTCAGAAATTCAAAGATGAGTTTTTCGTCGTAGTTCCGGAACATGAGGGCAACCTGCTTCCAGATGCGGGTCACGAATTCCATCGAACGGGCGGCATG
>MWCL01000043.1 GCA_002070025.1 Spirochaetes bacterium ADurb.Bin215 | reverse complement strand
GTCAGGGATGTACTGACTCCGAAGATAGGACTCAATGCCGTCGAAAGCGATGTCCTCCTCGAGGGGAAAGTTGACGAGTGAGGTGTCGAAGAGATTGAGATAGTTTCGTGAGAGCCGGAGGGTGCGGTTCTTGATGACCGGGTAGGATACCCCGAGGGCTCGAGCGATCTGGCGGTAACCGGCACAGGAATTGAGCCGGTCGTCGAGGTCACGAAGGTTGATGGGAAGTTGGGTCCAGTAGTTGATTGAGAAAGTCTGGGTTGATGAGGTCGTGCCGCAGTGTTTGCACCGGAAGCGCCGGGTTTTCCCCCGGGCAAGGGATGAGAAGAAGCCGTAATGATAGTACCAGGGGCTCGTCCGGGCGAGCTTCCGGTTGTGGAAGGGACAGACAGGATTTGGACAGAACTCTGGCCGACGGACCGGGCGTCCAGCGGACAATCGTCCGCAGTGGTGTGACATGTATACCTCCCCGCAGAGAGATATATAGAGTAAATCAGGGCAGAATGGCCAGGAATTCTGCCCTTTTAGGCAAGATTATTTCAACAATTTTGATAGCAGTCTAGAAGTAATACTGATTATTGTTTTTTGGAGAATTTGCAGATATACTGGATACAGGAGCAACAGTATGAACTTCAAACGTTTTTTCACCAGTCCTTTTGACAACAGGGACTTCATTACTAAAAGCAAAGCAAATGTATTCTTTTTTTACAGCATATTCATGTTTTTTCTTCTCGTTCTGCTGATAGGACTCTATTCGGTGATGCCGATTTCCCGCGAGTTGCAAATAAAGGGCTACGTCGGGGCGGCTTCAATAATGGTGCTTGTTGTGGTCAGTCTCCTGTTCCTCAGAACCGGCAAACTTTCACTTGCGGTATGGTCCTACGCACTGCCCACCATCATTGTCGTCATTCTCCTGCGGTACACCAACGCGCGTCCCGCTCCGGAAACAGCGTTTACCACGTATATTTTTTACATGCCCTACATGATCGTCTATGTTGCGGTATTCGCCAGTCGATGGCATGTGGCAGTTGTCACCCTCCTCTTCGCATCCACAAACTGGGGTGTCTGGGCAATGGTCCGCAATGCCGGCGCACACCTTGACGCTACTTCGACGACCGGTGTCATCAACAGTACCATGGGTCTGTTGACTACCGGTATTCTCGCATACGCGCTTATCAGCATCATGGAACAATATACCGCGACACTTGAGAAGGACGCGGAAACGGCAGCGGGAAAAGTCGAGCGCATCCGCAACGCCATGGAAACAGCACGAAGCGGATTGCAGACCGGTGAAAAACTGATGACCGAGGCAGACTCAATGACCGGAGCCGCGGAAGCGATCGGAACTGCAATCAACGAAATCCGCTCCGACGTACTCACCCTCCGGAACAATGCAGCCTCAACGGCGGATTCAAACCAAGAAATTGCCCAATCCGCGATTGTTCTCACCCAATCAACCGACCGATACCAGTCAATGACGATACAGGCCTCCTCGGCGATTGAAGAAATGACCGCATCGATTGAAAACATCACCGCGGTTACCACCAGAAACCGTGACAGTGTTGATTCCCTTGCTCGCAGCATATCGGGAGGTATCACAAGCGCCGAAGAATCTGCGCAAACTATTGCCTCGTTAATCGCAAGCAGTTCGGACATCCAGGATGTTGTTTCGGTTATATCGGAAATATCAAGCCAGACTAATCTTCTCGCCATGAACGCTGCCATTGAAGCGGCCCACGCCGGAGACAGCGGCAAAGGCTTTGCTGTTGTCGCGGAAGAAATACGGCGTCTTGCCGAACAAACCGCTGAAAATACCAAGACAATAGCCACCGGTCTTTCCAGGCTCTTTACAAAAATCGATGAGACCGCAGAAAGCAATCAGGGCATGAATACCGCATTCAAATCGATATCCACCGAGATTGGTCATACACAGTCGGCTTTTGAAGAGATCCTTACCGGCATGAGCGACCTGTCTGCGGGAACCAGGGATATCAACAGCGCCGTATCCGATGTTGTTGCGGCAAGCCGCGAAGTAACGGACTCAATCCGGAAAATCAACGAAATGATTGCCGCCAATACCGGGTCCATAGACGGCATCAGCGAGAAGAGCGGACATGCCCTTACCAACCTTGAGGGTATTACTGAAAACTTCAAGGAAATTCTCTCCCGCGCTTCCACCGTCCAGGACCTCGGTCGTGAAAGCGACAGTGTATTCAAGGACCTGGACAGCTCCATCAGGGCAATCTGAACCGAAGCGACTACTCCACGGCTTCCATATAATAGAGCCGCGAGGCGAAATCCTGGAACAGGCGAACTTCGTCGGTATGTCCCATACCGATGAAGGCCTGTTTCAGCGAGATGCCACCCTTCATGATCTGGTCGCCGGTTAAAAGGTATTCTTCCTGTTCACCGGACAGTTTGTAGAACTTTGCCGCAAGATCCTGTACCAGTGAACCATCCCGGATATGCACCGGTGCCTGTGTGTTGATGAGATCGCCGAACTCCTTGATGCTTACGCCTGCCGGAATGTTGTAGAAACGGTATCGCATGGCGGGATCAAGACCACAGCCGCGTATACGCAAATCCGGCTGGTTTGCCTGTACGAGAATCTGGAAGATTCCCATCACGGCTCGTTTCCGGTCGGCGGAGACCGTCATCCAGACGCGTACACGATGATGAGGAATCCGGTACAATGCACCAAATTGGAATACTGAACGCCATTGTTTATAGCGTTCCGTTTCATTCCGGATGGCGTCCTGCCGGCCTGCAGGGAAGTCTAGCAAATTGCACTCGTACCCAAGCAGACCGAAGGTTGCCACATGATACCGTGACTCCGCGGGAGTACGCCGGAGCGTCTGATGATTGGGAGACCCCGAAACATGTGCGCCCATGACCGAGGGTGGGTATCCGTAACTGTACCCTTCCTGAATATCGAGGCGGCTTACCGCGTCGGTATTATCGCTTGCCCAAATTTGTGGCATGTAGCAGAGCATGCCGAGGTCAAAGCGGTTTCCACCGGACGCGCACGCTTCAAAGAGTATGTGCGGGAATTCCCCGGTAAGCGTTTCGAGTACCCGGTACAGTCCGAGCACATACCGGTGCAGGAATCCGCCCTGATCTTCCGGCGCAAGATGCGGGGAGTACCAGTCAGAGAATACGCGGTTCATGTCCCACTTCACATACGAGATTTCTCCGGACGAGAACACACGCCGCATGGTAGTGATAATAAAGTCCTGCACCTCGGGATTGGCAAGATCGAGAATGCGCTGGTTTCGTCCTTCCGAATGCGGCCGTCCTGGAACCTGGACCACCCACTCCGGATGAGAACGGTACAAGTCGCTGTCCTCATTCACCATCTCCGGTTCAACCCAGATGCCGAAGGAAAGACCGAGCGCGGTAATTTTCTTTGAAAGCCCGCGCAATCCCGCTGGCAGTTTTTTTCGGTTTTCCACCCAGTCGCCGAGAGAGCTCGTGTCTCCGTCACGCTTGCCGAACCATCCGTCATCGAGAACGAAAAGCTCGATTCCGAGGCTCTTCGCCTTTTTCGCGAGACGGACAAGGAGGGATTCGTGAATGTCAAAGTACGACGCTTCCCAGCTGTTAAATAGAATGGGGCGTTCCTTCCACTGCCACGCACCACGTACAATATGGTGACGAACAAATTCATGCATGGCCGCGGAGATACCGGAGAAGCCTGACGACGAAAACGCCATAATCGCTTCCGGGGATCGGAACCGTTCCCCCGGCCTGAGTGTCCATTCAAATCCTTCCGGATTTATACCGCTCAATATCCGGACCTTCCCGTAGGGATTCCGTTCGGCGACACTGTAGTGGTTCCCGCTGTAAACGAGATTGAACGCGAAACAGTCGCCGTGCGTTTCACCGGTATCCCGCCCATGGATCATGAAAAATGGATTACAGCGGTTGCTGGACACACCGGCGACAGTGCTGTTCACGAGCTTGGCGCCAGAAATCTGCTGGGTGTCCCGGTGCATTTCCCGGGCCCAGGCGCCGGTGAAAGTGGTCATGGCGTACTCGCCGTCCGGAAGATCAAGCTGGGTGCTCAGAAACCGGGAAACACGAACTGGCTCCGTACAGCCGTTAACCAGTTCGGCGCTCCGGGTTATCACGTCACAGTGCGCGTACACATGATAGCGCAAGACGAGTGACAAGTCGCTCGCGGCGTCTTTCAGGATAACGGCAAGCGTATCCACCTCGTCGGCCGTACCGTACGAACCGGGGAGCCCCGACGGGTCAGCATCCCTGCCGGGTGTGATCTCGTGCGACTCGTAAAGAAAATCCCGGGTGCGCGACCCGTCCGCCGTTGTCACCACAAGGAAGGGCTCGCGGAGGTCACCCTTCCCGTGCGCGCTCATCTCAAGACACAGGTTTTCAAGATTGAGCGCGGAGATCTCCGGTGAATAACCGATGGCGCTGCCGGGAAGAAAGGCCTGTTTTTCACACATGGCTTCCGGCGAAGGTCCGTCATATCGATCACCATAATACAGATGTTCGAGATGCCCGGTCTCCCGTCGATAGAATAGATACTGTGTATGATCAGTCCGTAAAACAAACAGGCCGTTCTCTTCACGAATCATGACGGAGCCTCCCCGATTGAAATGTCAAAATGAATTTCACGTATTTCCCTGCCAGGCAGAATGACGCGGAGCATACCGGCACCGGCTGTTCCGCAGGAGCGAACATACGTTCCCGTCATACCGCCGCGCAGTGTCAGAGTTGATGGGCCGATCAGTTCGATGGGACCATCAGTCTCAAGTATAACCGGTTCCATACAATAGGGAAGCAGATTCCCCGCGTCGCTCAGGGCCCGGATCCGTACCGTCGCCACATCGTAGGTGGAGGATTCGCAAAGCATGGTGTGGTCGACCCGGAGGTCAAGCTGGACACTCCGCATGGCACGCTTCTCGCAGCTCGCGACGACCTGTCCGCGCGTCACTGCGTCGAACCGGTACACAGTCGCCGCCTGTCCCCAGTCGCCGATGTAGCGGGTATAATATCCGGTGATTTCCGCGCGGCTCATACCGTACCGGAATATGAGCACGCCACCGAGTGCCAGAGCACGGGCGGGAAGATGCGCCGGACCGTACCGCGCGATAAGCAGGAGCAGTTTCTTCAAAACACGGCGCGCGAGGCGGGGCAGATCCGGTTCGTCGTCGAGCTGGTCACCGAGAAAATCGTCGATAACGATCGGAGCGCGGGGAAGACTGTCCCAGCGTGATTTCGTACGGCTGAACGATTTTATAAACCGTCCATTTTTGTAGAGACGCACTTCGTCGGCATTGGTAAACGCGACAATTTCTCCGCGAACGCTTCCCGGATACTCGCCCACGTCCATGGACGAACTGATTTCAAGAACCGGCGCGTCGTCCCGCTGGGATGCGTACACCGCGGCAGCGAGTTTGGGATTCCGGAACATGTCCAGCACCCCGTGATAACAAACGCGGTCACCGCTCCCAAAATCCTTGTGAGTATTGTAATCGAACATGCACCAGCCGAAACCGCCAAGAACGTCCGGTTCACGGTACAGGTCATTGAGCACTCGCGCATGCCGAAGTGCATGATTCAGTCGATGCGTTTCATCGTCAAACACTTTGGTCGGAAACATGTGCCCGTTGTACTCGCTCACGAGATACGGCGCGTCCCTGCGGGTTGTTATACGGTTTTTCTTTTCAATGCCGGCATTGTCTCCGGTATGCGAAAAGTCATTGTACGTGTACACATCTTCAAGCAACTCGCTCCCCTTGATACATCGGACACCGCCGGTGGGACGGTCAGGATCAAGTCGGCGAGCGAGTGCGTTGGTTCGCGAATAGAAATCATGATCGTCGGGTGATTCATTGATACGTACACCCCACAAAAAAATTGACGGATGATTCCGGTATTGCAGTATCATCTCTTCCACGTGGCGAATCGCGTGTTCTTTCCATACCTCATTCCCGATATGTTGCCAGCCGGGAATTTCGGTAAACACCAGAAGACCGATCTCGTCGCAGCGGTCAATGAAGTGCCGGCTCTGCGGATAATGCGAGGTACGCACCGCGTTCAACCCGAGCTCATACTTCAAAATATCCGCGTCGAGCCGCTGGACCGACGCCGGCATGGCATACCCCACAAAGGGATAGGACTGATGCCGGTTCAGTCCGCGGAGCTTCATGCGTTCACCGTTCAGGAAAAACCCGTCCGAACGGACCGCAATCTCACGGAAGGCGAACCGCGTCTCCAGCGACTCGCCATTCTCAAGTTCCGCGCGAAGAACATATAACCGGGGATGATCGGGACTCCAAAGCTCGACACCGGAAATCTCAAACTCGGCGGAGAATGATTCTCCCGAACATGAGATTGTACCGGGCGCAGCAATTTCCGTACCATCAGTGTCCATCAAGGTTATGCGTATCGAGTGTTCAGCATTCCTGACGCCGGTTGCGCTCCCCGCGCCGCCCAGTCGCCCGTCTATTCGGAGGCGTTTCTTTTCATCAAGAATACGGTCGGTTCGTATGTAACTATCTTCTATATATACGGGTCGTGTTATATCAAGAAAGACTTCACGATAGAGTCCGCCGTACGTCATGTAATCGATGACATGACCGAATGGTGGAATGTTCAGCGACTCGCGGCTGTCGAGTTTTACCGCAATCAAATGATCTTTTCCCGGAAAAACGCGGCCGGTCAAATCCACCGTAAATGCCGTGTAACCGCCGAAGTGTTCACCAACTTTTTCACCGTCAAGATACACTTCGGCCGCGTGTGCGGCACCCTCAAAGGTAAGACGAACCGCCTGGCGAGGATACACATCATCCAGGACTATGTGCCGGCGGTATGTCATCACCATCTGATACACGGATTCGTCGAAACAATTGAAGGGAGTCTCCACCGCGGTGTGGGGCAGACGAACCCGCTCAAAACCGGAATCGTCAAACGCCGGACTCACTTGTTCGTCGGTAAAGGCAGGCGAAAACGCCCACCCGTCATTCAGGGGAATCTTCATGCGCTGCCTCAAGACTCTCGTCGGTTTGCCAGCTCGCCGGTAATTTCAGTGAGCTGGTCGTCGCCAAGTTTGTAGAAACGCACAAAATAGATGATGGCGAAAGCAAGACCGATCATGGGGACGACCACCATGAGGAACCGCAGACCAAGAAGCGTCGCGTCAGTCTGGACCGCGGCGTCAACATCGAGTCCCACTAGATCAAGACCAACACCCGCGATGAGGACGGAGAACGCGGAGGCAAGCTTGACCACGAATGTCTGCAGGGAAAAGATGACGCTTTCCGTACGCTGTCCATTTTTCCACTCGCCGTAGTCAACGGTATTCGCGAGGAATACAGTAGTCAACACGGTCGCAATACCGAAGCCCATGAAGATGATGATCGCGGCAACGCTTAACAGTGCCATATTCGTGATACTCAAACTTCCCATCACAAACAGGAGCGCATAACCGGTCATGGTAGTGAGAATACCGCCGACAAGGATGCTTTTGCTCGAAAACTTTTTACGCAAAAGAGGAATGGTAAGCATGGCGAGTATTTGCGCGGCGCCGCCGACCGTTCCAAAGACACCGAAGAGCGCGGCGTTCCCTATGTCAAACCTGAAAAAATACAGGGCAAGCTGGTTCGTCAGATAGAGTGACGCATTAAATACGACGATACTGACGACAACCACCAGCGCCTGGTCATTCTTCACGAGTGCCCGGAAGAGATCCCGTACCCGCGGACTCTTGCCAGCGGCCGGATTTTTCTCCTTCACCTGTATCGTCGTTATCAGAATACCGATGACAAAAACAACCGCGACAATCAACGCAACCCGGCTGAATCCCGCGCGTTCGCTTCCTCCCCCGAGCAGGGGCACAAGCACCATCGTCAGTCCGACCGGTAAAGCGAAACCAAAACCGGCCGCGCTCCGGGCGATGACCGAAAGATTCTCCCGCCCGCGCCCGGGTTCGGTAAGCGCGGGAATCATGGACCAGTAGGGAATGTCCATCATCGTATAGGTGATTCCCCAGGCGAGATACGCGACCGACGCATAGATCAACAAACTGTTTCCCGCGAGATTGGCGGGAATGGAAAACATCAAGTACAGCACAATAGCGTTTGTGGCGGTCCCGACAAGAAGCCAGGGCCGGAACTTGCCGATAGGACTTTTTGTCTTGTCGATGATGACGCCCATGACCGGATCGTTGATCGCGTCAAAAAGACGCGCGGCCATGAAGAGTACGCCGATGAACGACGCGGAAATTCCCAGTACCGTGTTGTAGTAATACATGAGGAATCCCGCGACCAGGGAATACACCATGTCCTTCGCAACCGCCCCCGCGCCATACGACGCTTTCTCTTTTCCCGTTAACGTAATCATGCCATGTCCTCCCGCGCAAGTAGTCCTTTCATGAAAATTTCCATCATGAGATCAAGTGCCTGTTCATATTCAATATCATCCGGGTACTTCCCCAACAGGAAAGCCTCCATCGAAGACTCTATCATCGCCTTAACGAGCGGCAGCGGAAAACGCCGCAACGTTCCTTCACGCATTCCCTTTTCGAACAGTTCCAGCGTCCGGTCCCATCCGGTCTCCAGGTGCTGGACAATTTGCGCATAAACCGCGGGGTACCCGTCCCGTAGCGATGCGAACTTTCTGAAATCAAGACGACGGAATGACTCGGGAATGACGATTACAATCCGTCGTATCTTCTCGGCGGTAGACATTGTTCCATCGAGATAAATTAGTTCCTCTTCTTCCTTTACCCGCCGGAATCCTTCGTCGATCATCGCGCAAAGAAGCGCTTCTTTTCCGGGAAAGACCGTGTAAATAGTCTTCTTGCTGATGCGGAGCGGACGGCACACATCATTGAGCGTAAAACGCGCCCCGGCCGCGTTGAACGCGCCGATGGCCGCAGTGAGAATCTCCCCGCGGAGTACTTCGTTGGTTACATCTGCCGAATCACTCATTCACACATCCTGCCTTATCTCCTTGCTGCCGGATCAACACCCCGGTGGACTGTTGTGTTCCCCGACGGTGGTGTTTAACTCCCCGACGGGGTGTTGCGCTCCCCTGCGGTGGTGCCAGCACGTCGCTAGCAGCTAATCACCCCGGTGGACAGTTGTGTTCCCCGGCGGGGTGTTTAGCACGGCGGAAACCAGGAAACCCGTTACAGTTTCCCGGTTTCCTCATTACAATGCTAACTCCGCTTACGTGAAAACGCAAGTTATTTCTGAGAAAAAGTTTTTGTATCAGGAAACAAGGGGAGATAGGGATCACAACACTTCACGGCCAGCCAGCAACCCGGCGGGGTGCCAGCCCTTCGCGGCCAATTCAGCACCCCGGCGGGGTGTTATTCTCCCGGCGTGGTGTCAGCCTCCCCGGCGGGGTGCTAATCACCCGGCGGGGTGCCAGCACTTCGCGGGCAGCCAACCACCCCGGCGGGGTGTTATGCACCCAGACTGGGTGTTAGCCACCCCGGCGGGGTGCTATTCACCCGGCGGGGTGCTAATCACCCGGCGGGGTTACCAGCATATCGCAGGGTACATTCTTACCCTATCGCTTCGGAGCCGGTTTCGCCGGTGCGGATGCGGATGCAGCGTTCAAGATTGGTGACGAAGATTTTGCCGTCGCCGATCTTGCCGGTGCGGGCGGCCTTGATGATGGCGTCGATGGTCGGGTCAACAAACTCGTCATTGACCGCGATATCGAGGCGGATTTTCTTGTGGAGGTTAACTTCGGTAATCGTACCGCGATATTCCTCGGTGTAGCCTGCCTGTTGGCCGCAGCCGTGGGCCGGGCTCACCGTCATCTTTGATATCTTGGCGTCAACAAGCGCCTGCTTTACATCTTCAAGCTTGTACGGCTGTATAAGTGCGACAATAAGTTTCATAATGGTCTCCTTCCTCAGTCGATAATCTGGAATCCGGCGTAGGCTTCAGCGCCGTGTTCGCCCCGGTCCAGTCCGCCGATTTCTTCTTCACGGGACACTCTGATGCCGATCACTGCTTTGAGAACAAACCAGATCACGAAGGACAGGGTGAAAACAAAGCCGCCAACCGCGACAACGCCGAGAGCCTGTGCACCGAGGAGGCCAGCACCGCCGCCGGTAAACAGTCCGTTTCCGGTCGCCGAGCCGGTTATGCCGTCCACGGCAAAGAGGCCTACCGCGAGGGTTCCCCAGATACCGTTGGCAAGATGCACCGAGAGCGCGCCGACGGGATCGTCAATTTTTTTACGGTCAAAGAAGGGAACGGCAAACACAACAAGGGCCCCGGCAACAAGACCGATAATGGCAGCACTGCCCACGCTCACGAAGGCGCATCCGGCGGTAATGGCCACAAGCCCCGCGAGCGCACCGTTCACGATCATGGAAAGGTCCGGTTTGCCGAGCGTAATCCAGGCAACAATCGTGGAAGAAAGGATCGCGGCGGCCGCGGCGGTGTTGGTGGTAACCACAATGTGCGCGATAGCCGAGCCGTCGCCAACGGCCATGGTCGAACCGGGGTTGAAGCCGAACCAACCGAACCAGAGGATGAGACCGCCGAGGGTAACGAGGGACATGTTGTGCCCGATTATGGGAATGACGGTACCGTCTTTACGGTACTTGCCGAGTCGCGGCCCGAGGAGGATGACACCGGCAAGCGCTGCCCAGCCGCCGACCGAATGAACGACCGTGGAACCGGCGAAATCCCAGAACCCGAGTGACTGCAGCCAACCGCCGCCCCATATCCAGTGACCGGTTACCGGATACACGAATGCAACGAGGAGCGAGGCAAAGGCGATGAACGCGGGGAACTTGATTCGTTCAGCCACGGCACCGGAAACGATGGTCGCCGCGGTTCCGGCAAAGACCAGCTGAAAAATGAACTTTGCCCAGAATGGAACCTGCGTCCAGGAGATGGCGTCGTACCCTTCGTCAACACCGCCGTTCGCAAAGAACAAACCTTGCAGACCGACAAAGGGATTGCCGTTTCCGAACATGAGTCCCCACCCGATAATCCAGAACGAAAGGGACGCGATAGCAAAAACGATGAAGTTCTTTGAAAGAATGTTCACCGCGTTTTTGCTGCGGCACAGCCCGGTTTCAACCATGGCAAAACCGAGATTCATGAAAAAAACAAGGAATGCGGATAACAGCACCCAGACGGTATCGAGACCTACGGAAAATGTGGTGAGAATTGCAGCATCGCTGACCGGATCCATAGGAACCTCCTTGGTAGAAAGTAATCCTACGTCTTTGTAGTCAGCGCAGCTGTTCAGGACAGTGGTACGCTTTTACGGGAATACTATACGATAGTACTGATTTGGGTCAATGGGGAAAGGACCGCACCGGTTCTTCCTCCCCGCGGGGAGGAAGACGGCACGGTTTCGTTCAGCAGGTTCGGGATCCCGCCTTGTTCTTGCGATAGGCGAGGATCACGCTTTGCAGCAGGATGAAGAAACAGAGCATGAGTCCGGTGGTAATGCTCTGCCAGTATGGCTCCCGCAACCCCGACGCGACGACAATGTTGCTTATCGTCTTCAATGACATCACGCCGAAGAGGGTTCCGATAACACTACCGACACCACCGGACAAGAGGGTGCCTCCGATGATCGATGAAGCGATCGCCTGAATTTCCGCCTGGGTCGCGTTCGCGGCATTACCGGCACCGGTGTGGAGGAGATACACATATCCGGCGATTCCGGCAAGTATGCCGCTGAGGACGTAGGCAAAAAACTGTGTCCGCTTCACATTAATACCAAGCATCAGTGCGCTCTCGCTATTACCCCCCACGGCATAGAGATTGCGCCCGAAACGGGTCCATTTGAGCATTGCCCAGATGGCAAGCACGAGCAGAAGAGCAATAATAACACCCGGCTCAATCCGCGCCGGAATGAAGTTTCCGGTTCTTCCGTACGAGCCAATACCCGGCACAACGATACGGAAGTTTTTGATGGCGAGAAAAATCTCGTTCGCGGCGGTTCGGGGTTCCTTGCTCACGATTGTCGTCATGCCCTTGGTAAAGAACATTCCGGCAAGCGTAACGATAAAGGGCTGTATCCTGAGATAGGCGACCAAAAATCCCTGCAGCAAGCCCATGGCAAGCCCGATTCCCAGGGCAACCAGGAGTGATCCCCAAACTCCGAATCCGAAGTCTTCCATGAGGACAACGCAGGTCATGGTTATGAGCGCGACCGTACCACCGACCGAAATGTCGATCCCGGCCGTAATCATGACGATGGTGAGACCGCACGCGCATATAATGAGATACGCGTTGTTGTTGAAGATATCCAGGAACTGCTGCGGATTCAGGAATCCGCCGCCCCAGATGAGCATGGCGAGCAGGTACATCGCGAAGAACCCGCACACGGTAATCGTCAACAGGAGGGTTGTATTTGAAACCGGTTCCTTGATGGCGTTTGTTTTCTTTCCGATGAATGTCATATCAGTTACTCTCCGCAATCGTTACCGGTTTCTTCACCAGCCTGTCGCGAAGCTGGAAAAGCCATTGTTTTACTACGGGCGATCCGAGCACCACGATGGTGATGATTACAATCGCCTTGTACGCCTTTACCGCCGTAGAGGAAACCTTCATGGAATACAGCGTTATCGTAAGCGCCTGGATAATGTACGCGCCGATAACCGAACCGGCGAGCCGGAACTTGCCGCCGCTCAGCGCGTTACCGCCGATAGCGACCGCCAGGATCGCGTCCATCTCAATGTCGATCAGTATGGTCTCATGATTGATCAAACCGATCCGGCACACGTTCATGGATCCCGCGATGGTCACGCAAACACCGAGGATCATGAACACAAGAAGCTTCATGAACACCGGGTTGATACCGTTAAGCCGTGCCGCCCGTTCATTGATACCGACGGACTGGATGTACAGCCCGAGATTGGTAAACTTGAGAACGAGTACCATGAGAATAACAAACCCGATAACTATCAATATCGGACTCGGTATCGCGATACCCGGAATGAAACTTCCCAGATAACTCAACAGGGGACTGTCCACATTCGGAGTCGCGCCGCCGTTTATCCAGTACGCGATCGGCCGCCCTGCCGTAAACAAAATGAGCGAGGCGATCATCGGCTGGATATTGAACTTCGCGACGAGCATGCCGTTAAACAGTCCGAAGAAAATCGCGATCACACAGGCGGTCAAAAGCGCCACGAGAATGATCGGCAGGGTAATCTCGTTCGCGCGGAGCACCTTTACAAAAACGCTCCCCGCTATGGCCGCCGCGGCGCCCACACTGATATCCTGCCCCTTTGTCGCGGACGTTACGAGGGTCATGCCGATCGCCAGAATCGCAAGCTCGGAAGCGCCGCTCAAAATGCTGATCAGGTTTCCGGAAAGAACGGCGTTACCGAAGTTGTTCGTTCTGATCGAGACCTCAAAAAAGCTGAGATCCCGGAACACATTGAAAATGACGATGAGAAACAGCGCGAACAGGGGAATCGCAAGCTGTGACTGCGTCAGTTTCTTTACCCATGTCCGCATTACGTTGGTATCAATCATTGTGAGAACCCTCCCCCGCGATTGTGTGCATGATGGTGCTCTGCGTCAGCTGGTCACCGGTCAGCTCGCCTACAATGTTCCGGTCCCGCATAACGATGAGCCGGGAACAGGTGTTCAGCATTTCTTCAATTTCCGAAGAAATGAAGGTAACGCTCACGCCTTCCGCGGCAAGCTTGAGCACGAGCTTTTGAATTTCAACTTTCGTACCAACATCGATTCCCCGCGTGGGTTCATCGAGAATCAGATACTGCGGATTGGTCAACAACCAGCGCGCGAGTATTACCTTTTGCTGGTTGCCTCCCGAAAGGGACTTGATGGGCGTATCCGTAGACGCGGTCTTTATCCCGAGCAGTTTGATGTACTCGTCCGCGAACGCTTCAGCCTCGCTCCGCGAGAACGGCCGGAAAAATCCCTTGAGCACCTGCAGGGCGAGAATGATGTTCTCGCGAACAGAGAGATCTTCTATTATACCGTCGCCCTTCCGGTCTTCGGGAAGGTAACCCATACCGCGTTTCATGGAATCGATCGGACTGGTAATCTTCGTTTCCTTGCCGTTAATTTTCACGGTTCCGCCGGTAATGCGGTCAGCACCGAATATGGCACGAACACTTTCACTGCGGCCCGATCCGAGAAGACCGGTGAACCCGTTTACCTCACCCTTGTGGATTCTGAAGTCAAACGGCTTGGTGCCTTCAGCACTGGAAAGGCACGTTGCTTCGTATATCACTTCCGTATTCTGTTTACGATCTTTTTTCTGCTGCATCAACTCGGAAAGATCGTCAAGATCCTTTCCCATCATGGCGGAAATGAGCTTTACCCGCGGCAAATCCTGTATATCATACGCGCCAACCAGCTCACCGTTTCGTAAAACGGTTATCCGGTCGCTTATTTCATAGACCTGTTCAAGAAAGTGCGTAATGAAAATGATCCCTACCCCGCGTGCCTTGAGATCACGCATGAGCGAGAACAGAAGCTCCACCTCGCGCTCATCAAGCGACGAGGTCGGCTCATCGAGAATGAGCACCTTGCATTCCATATCGACGGCGCGGGCAACCGCAACCATCTGCTGAACCGCGAGCGAACACGCGCCGAGCTGGCGGGTTGCCGTTGTGGGAATCTTCAACTTCCTGAGAATATCCGTCGCCTTTTTTTCCTGCGCCTTCCAGTTCACGAAGCGATAACCGCCCCGTCCGATAAACATGTTTTCGGCAACGGTAAGATTCGGACACAGGGTTATTTCCTGATAAACGGTACTGATACCCAAATGCTGGGCATCCTGGGGAGATCGAATGGAAAGATCATTACCCACGCCGGCAATACTGATCTCGCCGGAATCTTTCGGGTACACACCGGTCAACACCTTTACCAGGGTGGACTTCCCGGCGCCGTTCTCTCCCATAAGCGCGTGAATTTCGCCCTTCTTCAGGGTGAAATCAACATTGTTCAGGGCACGGACACCCGGAAACGACTTTGAAATTCCGCGCATTGTTAACACTGTTTCATTGTTCATTGAAAAGAACCACCTGCACTACAGTAACGATTGGAAGAAAAGACGGCGCGGATCACGCGGGAATTACGTGTCCCGCGCCGTCAAATTTTTTTAGCTACGCTATGTTGTCTTACTCACCAAGACCGTACTTGTCAATGTCAGCCTGGGTAATGGTCTTTGCATCAAATCCCTTTTCTTCGGAGATGACTTTCTTCTGGGTGATTGTTCCACCGGCTTCGATCTTCTTGATCATGGTGTCAATAACAGCTGCCTGGAAGGGGCTGCACTGACCGTCATAGTTCCAGTTACCGGCGAGCAGTTCACGGAGTGCCCACCTGTTGCAGTCGAATCCCATCACGACAACGTCGCCCTTCACACCATGGGTAATACCAGCTTCGTCGAGCGCGGCAACAGCACCTTTGGCCATACCGTCGTTTTCAGCATAGATAACGTTGAACTTCTGCTTGGAGTTGATAACGGATTCAACGATTTTCTTTGCTTCGGCTTCGTCCCAGGTAGCGGTCTGCTGGGCAACTTTCTTCATCCGTCCGGCCTTGAATTCGGCTTCGAGCGCATTGGTGCGTCCGATCTGGGCATCGCTACCCATGGCGCCCTGAATGTGAATTACATTGTATTCGGGGAGCTTCTGTGCCTTGAGCCATGCAACAGCGGTGTTACCCTGATTGGCCATGTCGGAAACAACAGCTGCTTCGTAGAGGCTCGGGTCCGCGTTGAGCATGCGGTCAAAGAGGAATACCTTGATACCGGCTTCTTTGGCGTTGCGGAGAACGGAATCCCAACCGTCGGTTGCGGCGGCTGAAAGAAGGATGTAGTCAACACCATCAGTGATGAACTGTGAAGCGGCATTGAGCTGCTCGTCGTTCTTCAGGCTATAGAAGGTAGAAACTTCATAACCGTTATCTGCGGTGAATACTTTTTCGAAGTCTGCAACGTTCGCAGCGCGGTATCCGGATTCGGACGGGGGATTATTGACAATACCGACCTTGATAAGACCGGAATCCTTCTGTCCACCGGCAAATACTACCAGCGGAGCCACTGCGAGAAGAACGAGCAGCATGCATAAAATTTTTTTCATGGAACCCTCCTTAAGGGAACGAACAAAATAGTGATTAAAAGTCATTCCAGGCCAGGGTTTCCACTGAGAGCTTTCCCTTCACTCACGCAGGTACAATCCGATACCGCTGGCTGAAACGGTTTCAATCTTTCCGTTAAACGGCAACGCCGCCTATAGTACGTGCATGGTACATCCGCCCTGTTCGGAAGTACATGAAGTATTTTATCCATTTGGTATGAAAATTTACTGCTGTTACCACTCTGGAGAGATTCGACGGAGAAAAAGTTGAATTTTTTATGATCGATGGGTGAAGAATTTACGATTCACACCAGGACCGAGGCACAACGCGGGTTCCGGCGCGCACTGGCCCTGCTCACAGCCGTTCGAAGAGGGGGCCACGCGAGGCGAAGCACGGGGACAAAAAAAAACGGTACTTTCACGGGCAACCGCCCGCGAAAGTACCGCCCTTCAGTCAGAAAAATGATTACCAGTCGAGACTGTCGAGGTAGAGCGTTTCGCTCGATTCCGCGGTCGCACCGTACCTGATAGCAACCACACTTACCGCTACTACATTCTCGATATCGAAGTCAGAAGCAGTATAGTCCGAAGCATCACCGAATTTATACGTCACCGTAGTCCATGCGTCCTTGGTATCAACCACAACCCCTGTTCCCTGTGATGCGCTCCACACTTCACCGATTTTACTCCAGAACACGAGTTTCACCGCGCTCAGATTTCCCGTAGCGGGGACAAGCGCACGGATCGATACAGTTTTTCCCTTCAGATTTACCGGCGACGCGATACCCGCGGCAGAAAGAACCGTCTTGAACGACCACTGTGAAGTATCAGTGGAATACTGATTCTGGAGCGCCGTCGCCGTTACCTTCAGGGATGCGCTTCCCGTTTCAACAATGGAAGTATCCGCCGCAAACACCATGTCGCTCACGGCCGTACCGTTCGTGGACACGTCGTCCCAGGTCGCACGGACATCGCCCATCTCGGGATCAAAACCGTCGTTCGACAGTGTCGCGATATTCGCGCTTTCAAAATCGAGCTTTGACGCGGGGGCTGAAGCAGGGTCGTCGGCAGGATCGTCGACAGGGTTTTCGATCGGGGTTTCAGTATCATCGGAATCACCGGAGGTTCCCGTATCGCACGCGGCGAAAAGAACGAGAGAGAAACACAGCAGTACGCTTAACAGTACCGCGCCATTAAAAATTGTTTTCTTCATATACACACTCCTGGAATTGAATTGGATTTCCTTCCAGCCACAGTGTACGGGGAGTTGTGCAGGCGTGGTCATCCCTGAAGTAGTGTTTTGACCAGTACCAAAAGTACTGGTTTTATATTGACAGTACGATCAAACGAGCTTTACACTTTTGCGCACAGGGTTTGGAAAGACTGAACGAATCATTGGGGGGGCACAGCATGTCGCTACAAAGAATCCCGCTTGTCCTGACAGTACTGATTCTTGCCGCGTGCGGCAATAACGCGAACACCATCGCGGATCACGGAGCCATGAAACGTATGAAGAAATACCTGCTAACAGCGATTCTCCTGGCGCAACTTATCCCGTGGAACCTTTCCGCCGAACAACCATCCGGCCCATCACCTTCACCGGTTACCGGGTTTCTCACAAACACCATCAGCAGCCATATCGGAAAAAACGCATTTTGGCATCTCGGAGCGGTTGGCACCACCGCCCTTATGATCGCTACACCGGTTGACCAGAATATAGTTGATACGGACAAGAATTACCTGGGCGACGCGTTCGATACCGGCGCGTTGCTGGTAGGAAACGTCTGGCACATACTCCCCGCGGCAATCGTCTACTGGGCAACCGATACTCCGGAATACAAATATGCGTCCGGCGCGGTCGTGCAGGCAGTCGGAATTTCCTTCCTGGTTACGACCACGGAAAAGTTTGTATTCGGACGCGCGTTTATCGACAAGGATGACGATGTACCCGGCTTCCTTCCCTTCCGGCGGAGCCGCGACGCCCGCGATTTTTACCCGTTTCAGAACCTTGGAGGACTCTGGCCCTCCGGCCACACGGCAACCGCTTTCGCCGCCGCCTCCGCCCTCACCGCGTTTTACAAAGATGACCCGTCATTCCGGAAATTCGCGGTACTCACCTATGCCGCTGCGGCCCTCATGGGCTACGCCATGATAGACGGCAACATTCACTGGGCCTCGGACGTCGTTGCCGGCGTCCTCATCGGCCACGCCATCGGATGGACCGTCGGCACCGACTTCCGTTCACGGTACGGCGGAAGAAACGCAACGCAGGGAAAAGAGCGGCCTTCATTCATACCGGTGATTGCGAACGGAAGTTACGGATTCCAGATGCGCGTGCCATATTAGCGGGGTTACGCAAGCGACCCCTACTACGCAAGCGGTACGGCGAAACCGAGAACGGAAGCGCAGCGATTCATGGCTTCGTCATACGAGAATATGAGTATTGTTTCAGACAAATGTTTTTCGGAAAATATAATTGCTGTCGCAAGATGCAGCGCATCGAACGTCTTGATGACCACAGGAAATGCGTCCATAGCCCGCTTCTTGACTGAAGACGAAAGGGCCAGAAGACTAATCCCTGCGAGAAGTGCATCCAGGCGCTTCACTGCGGTCACATACGTTGTGTCCGAAAGATCTCCAATCAGGCGGCACCGCTGAAGAACACGTCTGCACTCAATCTCCAACAGCTCACTTGAAAGTATGGTTTCACACGCAAGCGCGTGCCTGATTGCCAGGTCACCCTTGAGAATGTACAGGAGAACTACGGACGAATCGAGATAGGCTACCATGATTCCCCGCGCTCCTCGTCCAGAAGTGTTACCGGGTCACGGTCAATAAGCGGGTCAAGTGGTTCAT
>MWCL01000042.1 GCA_002070025.1 Spirochaetes bacterium ADurb.Bin215 | reverse complement strand
TCTTTTTCCGCGCGATACAAGACTTCCTGTACACGTATCTTCTTTTCATCTTTACCCGGAACTCTGCGATCCCAGACCCCGTTGCTCTGCAGCAGGTGCGCATGCGTATTGTCCCGGAAGTACAGCTCGAGTATTGCCAGAATTTCATCACGGATACTTTCCTGCAGGATCGGGAACATGAGCTCTACCCGCCGGTCAAGATTACGCGGCATCCAGTCCGCGCTGGCAAGATAGAGCTCACCGGCACCGCCGTTCTGGAACCAGACAACCCGGGCATGTTCCAGAAAACGGTCAATGATGCTCACCACGGAAATGGTTTCGCTCATGCCGGGGACCCCCGGAATCAGCATGCAAATACCCCGGATATTGAGCAGAATTTTCACGCCCGCCCGGCTTGCCCGGTAGAGCGCGTCAATTATTTCAGGATCCGCGAGGCTGTTCATCTTTGCCATGATGCAGCCGGGTTTTTCCGGCATTGATCGCTCTATCTCCCGGTCTATCAGTGATAAAAGCTGTGGCTTGAGATCGACTGGCGCCATGAGGAGGTGCTTCGTATGCAGTATTCCCGAATACCCGGAAATCATGTTGAAAAACACCGTGGCGTCATTCGCCATTTCATGATTCTCCGTAAAAAGCGACATATCTTCATAGAAGCTGGCGGTCCGGTCATTGTAGTTCCCCGTTGAAAGATGCACATACCGGTGCGTTCCGTCCGTTTCACGCCGGACAACGAGCAGAATTTTCGCATGGACCTTGAGCCGGGCTATACCGTATACGACAATAACGCCAACATCCTCGAGACGCTGAACCCAGGCGATATTCCGCTCTTCGTCGAAACGGGCCTTGAGCTCCACAAACACCGTTACCTGTTTTCCGGCCCGCGCGGCCCGCTCCAGCGCGCGTACGACAGGAGAATCTCCACTGGTACGATACAGGGTCATCTTGATGGCGAGGACGGCAGGATCGGTAACTGCGTCGTTCAGAAACCTGAGTACCGGTTCATAGGACTGGTAGGGTACATGGAGGAACAGATCCTTGCGCTTCAATTCGTCCCACAGGGGTGCGTCTTCGGGGAAGTTTACCGGATGGTAATTCTTCCAGGGTTCATACCGGAGACGGTCCAGCCCGGGCGTTACCACCAGATCGGTAAACGTGGAAAGATCGATAGGCCCGTCAACCGGATACACATCTTCATCCGGAAGCGCCATGGCCGTTTTGAGATACCCCAGAAGGCCGGGGCTGTCCCCGGTACACATGAGACGGACAGGAATGGACGAAAGGCGGGAGTCGAGCACTTCCTGGATGGCGGCAATAAAATCGTCGTCGCGTTCTTCGTCGACCGCGCCGTTCGCGTCCCGGGTCACCTTGAAAAGAAGACTCTCGGCGATCTCGAAGCCGGGGAAAAGACGGGGACCGAACTCAAGAACAACATCATCGAGCAGGGTGAATATCCTGCAGCCGTCCTCGTCGGGAAGCCAGACCACGCGGGGTATGCTCGCCGGAATCTGAACTATGGCCACCGGGTTGCCCGGAGCCGCGCCATCGCCCGAAACAACCGGTCCGTCTACCGCGCCGGTAACTTCCAGAAAGCGGCGAAGTTGCTCGTCTGAAACTTCACCGGTATGCCGGAGCATGAAGGCGGCATGAAGGCGCAAGTTCCCGAGACTCGGTAAATCTCCGTCAGGGGAAGACCGCAGGGGGGTTAAAAGCGGAAAAATGTCGTGCATGAAAAGGGATTCAAGGTAGCGCCGCTGGTTATCCGAGTAATCGGCGGAGGCCGTGTAGCACACACCCTCACGGGCAAGACCGGGAAGAATGCATTCAAGCAGACAGGAGTACTGCGAACCGACCAATTCATGCACCCGCCGGGAAATCTTTTCCAGTTGTTCACCCGCCGTCATCCCGCTGGCATCCCGGATATCCGGTTGTGTCCGCTGCTGGGTTTTCAGGCCCGCGACCCGAATCATGAAAAACTCGTCAAAATTGGAAGAGACAATGCTGAGGAACCGCAGCCGCTCGAGCAGGGGAACCGAATCCTGTAACGCTTCGTCGAGCACCCGTGCGTTGAATTCAACCCAGGACAGTTCCCGGTTAAAATAATGGTTTTGTTTTTTGCTCATGAGTATGTCCTTATACCACGACCAGCTTGTAGCCGAATACATCCTCGAACAGACCGGCTTTTTCATCGAGGGCCAATCGCTCAAGAGTGATATGGTGGGTGCCGCGTGCCCGGAGGAACAGTGTGTCCCGGGTCAGTTCCACGTCAAAATCCTGGATATGCTGGGAATGGCCGCGGTCCAGGGCATCCGCCACCCGGAGCAGGGCCGAAAGTTTGAGCACCATGGTCCGGTCCGTTCTGGGCAGTGACGCATATTCGGAATGAGCCGGACTGGGATTTTCTCCCCGGTGATAACGCACAAGGTTTGCCACTATGTGAATGTCTTCCCGTGTCAGTCCGAAAATGTCTGAATTGGCCACAATGTATTGTCCATGGAGATGATGATCGCCGGGTCGAATGAAAAACCCCACATCGTGCAGAATGGCCGCGGTTTCCAGAAGAAGCCGGGCATGGCGGTTCAGGGACAACTCGCTTTTCAGACTGTCAAAAAGCTTGAGGGCAATCCGGGTCACGTACCGCGAATGTTCGTCGTCCATGTGGTATTTTCTTCCGAGGTTTACCGCAGAAGCGATTACCTGCAGGTAAAAGGCCTCGTTAACCTGATTGTCCGCCCCGGAAAGGCGTGAAATAATGAGGCCTTCGCGTATTGAAAGAAACGGTACAAGGACTGTTTCCGCGGCGGTCATTTCCAGCAGGTAGGTATAACCAAGCAAACCGGGCACCAGGGATTCCGCGTCGGAATACCCCAATCTGAAGCGCTGGACTATTTCTTCCACCGAGTAGCGGGACACCTGTTCGGTAAAGCTGACAAAAGCGTCCCGGCTGATCACCGCAAGCAATTCGGTTACCTGGGTTCCGATACTTCGCGCAACCAGGCGCGCGTCGCTACCGATTGCCACCAGCTGCTGTATTTCACTCATTCTGAGTTCGTTGTTCAGATTTTCCGCGGTGGTCCGCATATATTCATGCAGAAAGCGGCGCATGTCGTGCTCGGATCCCATCATCGCCTTGATCTGGCGCTCTATGATGACCGTTCCCATGCGGAAACTGTGCGCGGCGACCATGCGGCCTTCCTTGAGGAGCATGATCTCGGTTGAACCGCCGCCGACATCCATGATGATGGAGTTCGTTTCGAACGACCAGTCGGGGGCGGTACTGAGCGCATGCTCGACAAGCAGATACATGAGCCGGTTTTCCTCGATTCCGTCCACGACATGGACACGAAAACCCGTTTTTACCGCCACACGATCAAGGAAAATGTCGCGGTTCTTTGCTTCACGGATCGCGCTGGTCCCGACAACCGATACCCGTTCGTCGGGGATTCCCCATCCGGCGAGAATTTCCCGGTAGCGGTTGAGAATGGTCAGACACTGAATGAGGGATTCCCGGGTTATGACTCCGGCGGTAAAAACATCCCGTCCGAGCGCAAGCGCCCGTTCGGCACGATCCACCACCGCCCAGTCCCCGGACGCGGTGATATCCGCGACGAGGAGGCGTATTCCGGTTGATCCAATTTCAATAACGGCATCCTGCCGTGCTTGTGTTTCCATACAGTCCCCGCTGCAGTACGTTTCTGCCTCTACAGCTTGTCTATAAGCATCGAGCATTTTCCGGAGGGTATGGGCAGCGTTTTTTTCTTTTGTCCGAGAATGTTGATGGTGAAGTAATACAGTTTTTCACTTTCCATGTGTATTTCCCAGCCCCGCTGACTCTTGGTTGACAAGATGGTAATGAGGTTCCGTTTGAGGCTCAGGTTTTCAATACCCATAACTTCAAGATTGGGGATGATCCAGTCCACCGTCTTGCGGGGCAGGCTGATTGAAAGGCCAATGATGTTTTCGATCATGAGCGTAATCGTGGACAGCCCGGTATAGGGAAGGTACTGCTTTCGCGGGAACCCTTCTTTTCCCGGCCAGTGCGCATACCCTTCCTTCGTGGGAAGATAGGCCTCCCAGAGGAACCCCTTGTTATGTTCGCCGTTGGGGGAAAGAGCGTCAAGAACATGATATAAATGACGAATTGCGCACTCGCGGGCAAGATCCCACCGGTTGTACTTTTCGAGGCCCTTGATCACCATGAAGGTCAACGGGGGAAACACGCTGCCCCGGTAGCCCATGCCCCGCTCATCAAACTCGGGATCGTCCGCCGAAAGGGACGGAAAGGGATGATCCACGCCGAACGTTTTCGGGTTCTGAAGGTGGGCTATCAGTTTGTCTGCCTTGTCTTCGTTGGGAATCTCGGCGAGAAGCGGCCAGAATCCCGCAATGGTTTTTTGCGGGATCTTCTCTTCTGCACTGTCGATGTCATGGTAGAAACCGGTTTTCTGGTTCCACATGAGAGTATTGATCCGGGTCTTGAGCGAAAAGTACATACGTTTGTATTGAAAGCTCAAGTCCTTGTCGTTCAGAATGTCTCCGAGCGCCGACATGTACAGCGCATTGATGGCAAGCGCCGTGTTGAAGTCTACCAGATACGTAGCCTTTTTCCGGGGAGAGTTCTTCATTGTCGTTGCCGTGAGGGGAACCTTGTACAAGCCGTTCGGCTTTTTGAAGGTCGCGTCTATCCAGTTCATATAACGCTGCAAGACCGGCATAACCTCTTTAATCCGTTTTTTGTTGGCGGATTTGTGAAAAAGGTTGTACTCGGCCCAGGCAAACAACGGCATGCCGATGCCCTCGGGGTTTTCACGGGATACAACCGGTTCGCCCGTCAGGAGGTTATACCTCCACCGGATGGCACCATTTTCTTCCTGGTGCTGATAGAAAAAATCCAGACTCTGGTTCGCGTGGTAATTCCGATTCGAATACACGAAAAAAAACGAGGAGAATATGGTCTCGTATTGATTGAGTATTGATTCTTCGCCGTCGGGATAGATAAAATATCCTTCAGGTGATAGATTTTTCTTGTCGGGAATAACCCAGTAGTCCTGAATCCATGCCCAGCTACGGTCGTATACGTCCACAAAATCCTGGTCATAGAAATGAACTTTGGGAAAGTCTCGCTTGTTCACTTTCGCTCCTTTTTTGCCTTTTTACTATGGGGGGCGTCAATTTTTAAGTATATCATAAATCGGATTAAAATTATATATTTCCGGTGGAAAAAAACTCCGTGGAGGGGATATGTACCAGGCTCACGTGTTTCTTGAAGCAAGAATTCTCGTTCCAACCCGGGAAAAAGCGTTTTGTTCCTGCCGTATCGGCAAAAAAAACACCAATTGTCCGGTTTGTCGGCGTGAACTGGGCGCAGAACCGGTCATAAATCCGCTCGCGGTCCGCCAGGCCTACACGCTTGGGCACGCCCTGGACTGTACACTCGCCACCTCCGCGCCGCTTGAACGCCCGCATGGAAGTCCGTCGCTCCCCGAGGGCTACAACCTGTACGGCGCCTCCGTTGCCGTTGCCGCCGGCGGATTCATGGAGATAGAGTTTCACCGGAGAAAAAAGCACATCCCGATAAACGAAATACGCCTTGAAGAGTACGCCGGCCGGTTAACCCATGAAAACGGGAAAACACGCATGGACTACTCGCAGGCAGGCGCGGCAAATATCCGTCTTCGTACCGGGGCAAATTTCGAACTCGGAGAAGAAGCGGAAATATTCCTTACGGAACTGCGCCGCCGTATCCAGTACATGGGCATGCTCCGTGGAACGCCGGTTGAAACAATGATCCGGTGCAATGCGTACGTCGCACTGGCCAAATATCCGCAGGAACCCGACTATTTCGTCAAGCTTCGAAACCTCAATTCATTCAACTTTGTACGCAAGGCGATAAACGCCGAACTGCACCGCCAGGAAGAAATACTGACCTCGGGAGGCACGGTTTCATCGGAAAGCCGCTTGTGGAACGAGCGGCAGGGCATGACCGAGCATTACCAGAGCAGGGATTCTGTCTCGGCCCTGGAAACGGACCCCATCGCCAACGCTCCCGTATTTTCCTGCCCTGCTCCCCTGCTCGCCGAACTGCATGCCTCCGCGATAGAACATCCGTCAGAACGCCAGAACCGCCTCATAGCTACCTGGGGTATTTCCCGTGCACGCGCGGAATTCATCTGCGATGAAAAGGCCCGCGCCGACTTTTTTGAACAGACTATCGCCGCGGGAGCCCCACCCATGGAAACCGCGCACTGGCTCATGTCCGACGTTACGGGTCTTCTCCGCAAGGAGGGCAAGTCCCTCCAGGAATCCCCGCTTTCTCCCCGGCGCTTTGCAGCCATCCTGACCATGTACCATAACCGCAACATAAACAGCCGTATTGCCAAACAGCTCATCCAGGCGGTACTCGAAACCGACAAGGACCCCGCGGTGCTGCTTCAGGAGCATAACTGGCAGCTCATTACCGACCCGAAAGAACTGCGCGAGCTGGTTCAAAAAACCATTGCCGACAATGAAGCCGGAACCTCCCGCCTCCGCGAGGGCGACATGGGACCGCTCGAGTTCCTTACCGGCATCATCATGAAAAAAACCCGGGGGCTTGCCGATCCAACCATGGTGAAAGCGCTTCTCAAGGAAGAACTCAACATCAGTGTTGTCTACGTCCTTTCCATGGGCGGCACCATATCCGGCAGTGTCCGTGAAGGAGAAATTTCCGGAGGCGACGAGAAAATCCTCAAATCCCTGCTCTTGCCCGAACTCGCACATGAACATGTCCGGTTTGAGAGCATAACCCGAGACCATTTGTTGAGCGAAGAAATTCAGCCGGAGGACTGGGCGGCCCTGATTCACGCGATCGCAACGCGCATCGCGTCGGGAACGGCCACCGGTATCGTGGTAACACACGGAACGGATACCCTTTCGTACACGGCCCCCCTCATTTACTGGCTTTTTGCCGATGCGGGCGTTCCCATTGTCTTTACCGCATCGAATACCCCGCCCCGGGAACCCGATACCGGCAGTCAAAATGACGAAGCCCGGCAGAACCTCGCACGGGCAATTACCCTTGCCCGGAAGAAATCCGGCGGCGTCTACGTGGTGTTCGGCGAACGTGTCTTCTCGCCGCTCAATCTTAAATTTCTCCGTCCGACTACAATCGGATTCACCAACTGGAACAGTTCCGGAGAGCCGGTGTACACCGGATCGGGTCTGCTCTGCGGAGAAACGGATACCGATCCCTATGTCATGAGTCAAATTCTCTCCGAAGCCGCGGACCGCATGCATTTATGCCGCGTATTCCCGGGAATCCGGGCCGACCGGCTTCTCGCCCTGACAGACTACGGCGTTTCATGCTTCTTTCTCGAGCTCTACGAAAAGGGCACGGCCAATATGAAGGATGGCCCGTATTCACTGAAGGAACTGTTGATCCGGGGAAGAAAAAAGAACTGTTCCTTTTTCTGCACCTCGCAACAGGAAGGTACCGTGGACTTTTCCGGGTACTCGACTGCCCGGCGCATGTGGCGCGAAGGTGCAATCCCCATGGGGAATCTGGTAACCGAATCGGCTATCGCGCTTTATTTCGCGGCAAGTCTCGTATGCGACTCGCCCGAGGAACTGGAAAAAATGCTGGAAGCGGCCGGTCAGAACTGATCCGGCGCGGCTTCTGGCGGTACTTCTTCCGTCCCGGCTTCAACAGGGTCGGACGACGGAACAGCGGGCTCTTCCGGAGCCGGTTCCGCTTCGATTTCCTCCGGAATACCATGATAAATCACAATATCCTCGAACTCATCCCGATGCCGCATCTTGAGAAACAGCGTTCGGGTCTCCGCATTGTACCGGTACCCGGAAGAATTATAGCTTTCGAAGCGGGGATCGGTCCTGAAATCCATGCCGTATAACTGGATGCGTGTAAATTGTCCGATACCGTTCAAAACGAGATAGTGGCTCTGACCGCGGGGAAACTGCACCCGGTAGCGGACACTTCCGTCGGGATTACCGGCATACGTAATGGACCGTGCAGCAGTCCACGCCCATACACCGGGTTCAACTTCCCGGGAAAGGGACACCGCACGCGGATACCAGGTATTCTCGTTCATGACCAGGGGATACAGGTCTTCTACCGGCATTTTCCGGTCTCCGGCAACGGGAATACCCGTTGCGGCACCGCCGGACACCGCGGACTCGAAGGATGCGGGAAGAACAGCGCCATTTTCCGCACGGGAAAGAAGCGACGTATACAACAGAGTTCCCGCATGCTGCCAGGGGGCGGTCGCAGTGCTCATGGTTCCATACCGGCGGAGAATGTGCGCGATGCGGAATGTCGCGTATGAATCAATAAGTGTTCCCCCGGTTGTTACATAGAGCGTGTCCTGGATCTGCACCAGGGACTCCCGGATAACCCGCTCACAGGTTTCAGCCAGAAGTAAAAGAGCATCCGACCGTTGCGGTGAATACACCTGCATATCCTGCATTATTTCCAGAAGCCCTGCCGCCTGGAGCGGAGTCAGGGTAGACAAATCGACCGCCGAGGCAACCCGGATAATGTCGTCAAGAAAAACCGTGCTGCCCCGGTCAACGAGATAGGGAACCAGATGGGGAAATTCGAATACCCGCAGGTTGTTTTCCGTGAACTGTCTTGAAAGGAGACTGCGTTCCTCGCGGTCGCGGGCAATCATGCTCTGCCAGGACCGTTCAAGCGTGTTCAGGAACGGGGAAGACAGATACGTTCTCGCAGTTCCGCGTTTGAATGCATCCGGAACCGCATCGAGTGCCGTCTGGTACATGCCGATCCGGCCCATCTCGGCAATGTACGCGGTTACCGTTTTTTCGTTAAGCGAGCCCGAGGAAATGGCAGCGCGGAACAGGGGCAGAACCGCCGAAGCGAAGCGGTCCTGATTCTGACGGTAGTGTTCTTCGGTTGCCGCGGGATTATGTACCAGGACTTCAAGATTCACACCCTTTGCAGGAATCCAGGTTTGATAGTACACTGTCGGCGCGGAAGCTTCAATTTTTACGCGTTGGACTGCCTGCGTGTCATCATGGACAAACGCGGCGCCGGTAAAGGCAAACTGCTGCTTTCCCGACCGGATTACCGGCAACGAACCTTCCGGCTCAACACAGGCACTGCGGGTCAGCTTGAACGGCAGGGAAAGAGACCGGTAGTCGCCGGAAACCGACGCATGGATCTCGATTGCCCGGATATCACCGCGGCGTCCGGGGGAAAAGGAAACGCGGGAACCGTCGTCAAACGAAAGCGAAAACGAGGTATCGTCCGAAGAAATTTCCGTTACCTTGAGTTCAACAGCGGTGTTTCCGGACCTGTACGCCAAAACAGGCGTGTTTTCGTCAAGAAAAAAGTTTACACCGTACGCGGCAGCCTGCACCGGCAATACCGGAACGGGTACACCGGATGCGTCGGACTCCTGACCCGCGGAAATAACCAGATCGCCGATTGTCCGTGAAAAGAGCGTACCTTTGGTAAACTGAACGGCAAATATGCCGAAAATTATAGAAACGTAGAGCACTATGAGCAGTAGAATTCTGCGGGATACATTCTTTGTCATTTGCTTGAGTGTAAACCAAAGCACGTGACAAAATCAACGTCCAAGAGGGGATGCCATGCGATTAACACATATGACAGGGTGGACGGCATTTGCCGCGGCGGTAACGGTTTTATTTTTTTCCTGTGCCAGTGTAGAACAACCACCGGTCCGGGAAGAACCGGAGGCCTTCAGCCGTATCCGTTTCGGAACAGAACTTAACCGCCTTGTGTCCGACCAGCGCCATGATGAAGCGCTTGCGCTTTTTGATACCGTACCGGAACCGGATGCGTCCGATCCCGCCATTTTACGGCTCAAACTCGCAATTTTGACCGCCGCAGGGCGTCTCGACGAAGCGGTTCTGCTTGCAGATCATCTTGAAGCAAGCCTCCCCAACGATACCGAGCTGCTGTACGCGCGAGCCATGCTTGCCGGAGCCCGCGGAGACTCGAAAGGCCGTCAGCAATACCTGAACCGGGTAATCCAGCTCAAACCCGATCATAGCGATGCGCTTACGGCGGCAGGACTGGACCTCCTTGCGCGGAAAAATTACCGCCAGGCCCGTGAATGGCTTACAAAGGCGGTCAGCGCGAACCCGGACAACACGGACGCACTCCTCGGTCTCGGCCGTGCATACTATATGGAAAATGATCTCGACAAGGCGGAAGACACCCTTACGCTGGCAATCTCCCGGGATCCGGAATACCACCTTCTGTGGGCGGAACGGGCCAGGGTCTACGCGGAAAACCGCAAACGCCCGCTTGCCCTTGAAGATATCCGGAAAGCCATTGAACTCAACAGTTCCATATACGGACACTGGGTTGATTACGGAAACTACCTCATGGCGATGGGCCGCCGGGAAGCATCACGCGACGCTTTTTCCGAAGCCATCCTTCTTCAACCGGAGCAGTATCTCTCCTATATATATCGGGCCGGCTTGAACGACGATCTGGGAAATACCGACGAAGCAATTTCCGACTATCAGAAAGTGGTAGCGTTATACCCGCAGTACTATTTTGCCGCGGAGAGCCTCGGTATTCTCCTGTGGGGAAAAGAAGACTGGGCCGGCAGCCGGGAGGCGTTTCGCCACGCGCTCTCCTACAATCCCCAAAACACCTCCTATGCCCTCATGTACACCCTCTGCTACTACCGCGAAGGGCGGGCGGACGACGCCAAGAAATTCATGGCTGAATACATCAAGACTCTGGACCGGACTACAACCGAATACTTCCTCTGCCGGCTCTTCGTGGACCAGGCAGGCGACGCGGACGTGCTTAACCGCATCATGCGGGAAAAAAATGTAAACGACCGGAACCGCATGCTCTTTTATTCCGCCGTGTATTATGAAATGTTCCAGAGCGTCAGCATCGCTCAGAAATACTACATGGAAGTGTTATCCGTGCAGGTTCCATCTTTCTTTGAGTACCGGTTGAGCCAGTGGGCCGTTTCCCGCCTGGAAAGCGCCGCCCATGAGATTGGCACTACCAGTCTCAAGAGCTGATTCATGGGGAACACACCCTTCCGTGCGCTTGCGGAAGTTCTGGACAAAACCCGTCCGGTTCTTGTCCAGGCGCACGATTTTCCCGATCATGACGCGATAGCGTCGGCCTATGCCCTGTGCGAACTTCTGCTTCGCGCCGGGTATACCGCAGACATGACGTTCGCCGGAGAAATACAGAGCATCTCCCTTTCCATCATGATGGACCGACTCTCCATCCAGCACCTCCCTTTTGACGAGGCGCTGGAACTTCCCGGCGCACAAAGCATCGTGGTGGACGGATCGCCCTTTGACGGAACCGTGCGCCGGGCAGCCGGCGAGCTCGTTGCGGTAATAGATCATCATCCGGTTACCGGCACACCGGTTTGTCCCTTGGTCGATATCCGCCCGGACACCGGCTCCTGTTCGTCGATAATCTGGACCTACTGGCTGGACTCGGGAGAAGAGGCCGACCGGACCACGGCGACCGCACTCATTGCCGGAATTCAGCTTGATACCGACTTTCTTTCCCGGCATGTAAGCAAGACCGATCTTGACGCCCATTATGAACTTTTTTTCATGGGAAACTATGAACTTGCCCGTGAAGTGGTACGAACCACCCTCAAACTCGACCAGGTCCGGGCGATCGGCAAGGCGTTTACCTCATCCCTGGCGCTCGGATCCACCCTTCTTGTTGAACTCAAGGAAGATTATTCGAGCGAACTGCTTTCCGTACTGGCCGATTTTTTGTTACGATTGCAGGAGATCACCTTCGTTGTTGCGGTGGAGATCCGCGGAGAAGAATACCACCTGTCCGCGCGTTCAAAGGATTGCGCCCTGGACGCCGGGAGCATAATCCGCGCAGCGCTTGACGGAATAGGAACCGGCGGCGGACACCGCCACATGGCCGGAGGAATCATCACCCCGGCAAAATACCCTGGATCAAAGCTCCTTCTCGAAAGGATTACCCGGGAATTGGACACATACAGGAGCGAATATGAAGCAGACAGTAAAACGTGTGGAACTTGACGGACGGGAGTTCATTCTCGTCGGAACCGCACATATATCAGGAGAGAGCGTACACGAAGTAGCGCAGGTGCTCCAGGATGAAAAACCGGATCACGTGTGTATCGAGCTGGACGACGGACGGCTCCAGGCGCTCAAAAATGAAAAAGGCTGGCAGGAGCTGGACATTTCAAAGGTTCTCCGGGAAGGCCGGGGCTTTTTGCTCCTGGCCAATCTTGTTCTTTCATCCTTTCAGAAACGCATGGGGGCCGACACCGGGATCAAGCCGGGCGCCGAAATGGCCATGGCACTCAAGGTTGCCGAGGAAAACGGAATTCCGGCGACCATGGCCGACCGTCCGATCCAGGTAACGCTTCAGCGGGCATGGGCGAGAAACGGACTCTGGGGCAAAGCGAAACTCCTCGCAGCCCTCGTCTCCAGCGCGTTTTCCAAAGAAGAACTCTCGAGCGAAGACGTGGAAAACATGAAAGAGCAGGGCGCCATGGACACCATGATGGATGAACTGGCCGCCTACATGCCGCGGGTAAAAGAAGTACTCATAGACGAGCGTGACCGGTACCTGGCTACGAAAATTTTCACCGCACCGGGGAAAAAAGTTGTAGCCATCCTCGGCGCCGGACACCTGCCCGGAACGGAAAAAACACTCAATGAACTTTCCGCGGGTACACGGGGAACCGATCTCGCCGACATCGCATCGATACCCCCGAAGGGAACCGGTTCGAAGCTTGCCGGATGGTTGTTCCCGGCCTGTCTCGCCGCCCTTCTTGTTGCCGGGTTCTTTACCGGCGGCGCGGTAACTTCGATTGACATGCTGGTCCGCTGGCTGCTCTGGAACGGTTCGCTTGCCGCGCTGGGCACCATCGTAGCACTCGGGCATCCCCTGGCCGTTCTTGCCGCCTTCGCGGGGGCGCCCCTCGCCACGCTCAATCCCTTTATCGGGGTTGGAATGTTCTCCGGACTGGTCCAGGCCTGGGTCCGAAAACCGCAGGTCAAGGATATGGAGAATCTCGCGGGAGATGTAACGACCGTCCGCGGCTTTTACCGGAATCGCATCGCGCATGTACTGCTGTTGTTTTTCCTTTCGAGTCTCGGCGGCGCGATAGGCAACTTTATCGCGGTCCCCGCCCTGGTGGGCAGTCTCGTTCAGTAGTATCGGGTCAGGGTTTGCCCTTCCCGCCGAACACAAGCGACACAAGCGAACGGATGTCCCCAACCGCTTCGGATCCTTCTTCCGCGGCGGGGGCGATAACCCGTGAAAAACCGAGCGTTTTCGCCGCCTTGACCCGCGGTTTGAGCCGTCCGACCGGACGGATCTCACCGGCAAGACTGAGCTCTCCTATGAGCGCGGTCGATCGGGGCGAGGGTATGTCCGTACGCGCGGAATAGAGTGCGGCGGCCAGCGCCGCGTCCACCGCGCTCTCTGCGAGCCGGACTCCGCCGGCGACATTCACGTAAATATCCTGATCAGAAAAACGCAACCCGATCCTTTTTTCAAGAACAGCGGCGACCCGGCTTACCCGGGACGAATCGATCATGCCGGAATAGACCCGGGTCATGGCGCTTTTCGCCGGTACCGTCAATGCCTGAATCTCCACGAGGAACACACGACTCCCCTCAAAGACCGGCACAACCGCCACGCCCGGCGGAAGTTCACCCGTCCGCGTAACAATAAACAGACTTGCCGGATCCTGCACCGCGACGAGGCCTTCCGCCGTCATCTGGAATATTCCGAGTTCGTCCACCGAGCCGAAGCGGTTTTTTTGCGCCCTCAGAAACCGGATGTCTTCCTCGTTCCGGTCAAAAGACAGAACGGTATCAACCAGATGCTCGAGTGCCTTCGGACCGGCGATGGTGCCGTCCTTGGTTACGTGGGCTACGAGAAAGAGCACCGCGTCCCGTTCTTTTACCCAGCTTACCAGCTCCTGCGAGCAGAGTTTCAACTGGTTAACCGTGCCTGGTACCATGCCAGCGTCCGGGGAAAAAACGGTTTGAATGGAATCGATAATGACGAATACGGGATTCAACTCGTTCAGGGTTCGGGTAATATCCTCAAGAAGCCCCGTGCATAACACTTCGATCCGGTCAGATGCGAGGGAGAGCCGGTCAGCACGGGAACGGATCTGGGCCGCTGATTCCTCGCCGGATACATAGAGCACCCGCCCGTTGGTACGAGCCGCCTCGGCGGCCTGCAGAAGCAGTGTTGATTTCCCGATACCCGGCTCGCCGCCGATCAATATCGCGGACCGTTTCATGGCGCCGCCGCCGAGAACCCGGTCAAATTCCGGGAGCCCCAAAACAAACCGGCTGCCGTCACGGGATTCAACCGCCGAAAGCGGCAGAGGCCTGCTCCCCGGACGGCCTGATCCGGGGATGCCAAGCGGAAGGGCATTATCCGTGGAGAGGGTCGTCTCTTCCAGCGTATTCCAGGCACCGCAATCCGGGCATCGTCCAAGCCAACGGGGCTGGGTGTATCCGCACTGCGAACACTGATAAGCGGTAGCTCCGCTTTTTTTCTTTGCACACATACCGGCATGATATCAGAAAAATGACCATTTTTGCCCGTAAAGGAATGGTTTTTTTTACACAGAATACGGTATTCTGTTTTTAATGAGCAAAAACGCCCGGGCCTGCCGGCTTTTCACTACAGTACTGCTTGCCGCCATCCTTGCCCGTGCCGGAGCCGAACCGGTGTACCAGGTTATATCCGATACCTATACCATAACCGGCCGTACCCGCCAGAGTGTCATCAAGGCCATTATCGGCCCGGCGGAGGGCAGGGAATTTGCTTCAGTCGAAGAAATCAACTCGTTTACCACACTCCGCCAAAAGAAGCTCGACAACCTGCGCTCATTCAAGAGCTCCTCGGTTTCCGCTTCCTTCGGAGCTGAGGAAGCCGGTGTTGTTCCCGTATCCCTTGAAACCGCGATAACCGACGGCACCGCATTTGTGCCCATTCCCTACCTGTTCTATAACAGCAACGAGGGATTCATGGCCGGTCTGGTGGCGAACGCGCCGAATGTTTTGGGTACCCTGCAGAATCTCACGGCGATGGGACTGTATGCCGCGCCCCCCCGATGACCGGGACCGTCTGCAATGGACTGACCCGAATTTCATGCTTGTCGTTAACTGGTCGAATATCCGTCTTGATCCGGCAATTTTCCAGATTACCGCCATGGCAATGCGCATGAACCGGAAAATCGAAGACCTCGGCATTCTCAGAAACAAATTTCACGCGATTGCCTTTACCGGTATCGTATCGGCTGAAATTCCGGTTACCGGCACTCTGTCGTCAAAAACCTCAATCAAGTACAGTTGGAGTCCGGACCATACTATAGATTATATAACCGACGAATCACTTCTTCCCTGGGGACCGATCGATTCTGTTCTCGGCGCGGAAACCGGTTTTGTCATTAACAGTTTTCACTGGGAGAAAAACTTCCGCAGCGGCTGGAAAGCGGAAGTTCTCGGCGGGGTTGAACATACCCGCCCTTCCCTCGCAGCGGACCATACCAGCTACACCGGCGAAGCGGAGCTTGCCGGTTTCTATCGTGCAACACAACGGTTTAACCCCCAGGCGCGGATAAGCGCGTTTGGAAGGACCGGCAACCCGGTCCTCGACGTCGGCAGAAAAATTCGGGGAATACGGAACGGCGAACTGCGCGGAAACGCGGGAGTATTTCTGAATACCGGTGTCCAGATTTTTCTTGCCCGTTTCGGTCCGGTGGAAGTACATCTCGTTCCCTGTTTCGATGCCGTCTGGCTATACACCGACAACGCGGAAACAAGACAAAATGACTGGGGGCTTGCAGCGGGAGGAGAAATTCTCGTGTTCCTGGACGCGTTGAAAAGCCTTCCCATAAAATTCGGCGCAGGATATGACCTGCGTTCCGAAGACAAGAACGGCAGTGACAAATTCTACGAAATAGACTTTTCTTTCGCGCTTACTTACTGATTCCGGAAAGGAGGGCGTCGAAATACGCCTGATGGGCCTTGTACGCCGCCTCGCCGACCGTCAGGCTAATGATTTGTACCCGTGAACCGTCCGATTCCGGAAGACAGAGCTTGATATCCCGGTTTGCCAACCCGGTTTCAGAGTCAAAAAAAACATTCTCGACGAGAAAACGTTCAGCCGTTCCGGTACCGCGGGTCTTTCCGGGATCCGCCCAGACGGTCCGCGTTGAACGCGAGAAAAACCGTACAAGATCCAGATACAGGGTATCAGCGGGAATACCGGCTTGCGCGGTATCGATACTGTCAATAACGAGCATGGCAGTGTCGCCCAGGAAGAACGTGTTTTCCGCGACAGCGCTCCACTGCCCGTCGAGCGGCACCCTGAGCCCGTCCACAAGAAATTCCTGCCGGACCGGGTTCTTTTCGAGCGCAACGTTCTTCCCGCTCTTTGCCGGAGCCTTCGGCTCGAAAGCGAAAAAGTCGGTATCATGGCCCGGACGGATCATTCCGTGCCGTTCCAGAACCAAAAGCGGCTTATCATTTGAAGACACGAGGGACTGCAAACCAAATACCGGAATTTCAGCCGCGTGCGTGAGATTGATATCGCCGCCGAACATGTCGCTGGTTTGCACGGTACGCACCCGGGGCGGTAACAGCGGGGAGCGGTCGGAATCCGTCGAGACGAGCCCGCTCCGTGACGCAGCAGCTTTCCACACATGCAGGGATTCGATCAAACGCATGAGATAGTTGACCGCGGGAACGTCATCATTGGTTATTTTAGTGATTATTTTCTGACCGGTCAGGACAAATTCATCCCCGGATACTTCTCCCCGGAACAGAATGGACACCCTGGTGCCGGAAGACGGAATGAGAAGCATCCCGGCATACGTGGACTCGTCATACCGGAGGAATCCGGTCCAGGCCGGCTCCTTCCAGGTATGATCCCGATAGAACACGAATTCTCCGGGAAGCGGATCAGGGAATGCCGCGCTTTCAGCACCGAGCGGCGTGAACAGCACCAAAAAAACGGCGATACCAAGGATGATCCTGAATACCCTGATCACGAGGCTGTCCCCGCTTCGGCCGAAATCTCACTGCGGACAATGCCGGCAACCTGCGCCGCGGCCTTGTCCAACGGCACAAGGGCCGCATCCTTTTCACGACGCAGTTTTACTTCGACATTGGGCAAGTTCTTGTCTCCCACCACGATCCGGACGGGAATACCGATAAGATCCATATCCTTGAATTTAACGCCGGGCCGTTCGCTCCGGTCGTCAAGAAGCACTTCGATGCCTGAGCTTGCGAGCTCGCCGTACAAACGGTCCGCGGCTTCCTGCATGGCACCCTCGTACTTGATGGGCACAATAACTACCTGGAAGGGTGCCACACTCATCGGCCAGATGATGCCGTCGTCGTCATGATGTTCTTCGATGACTGACGCGAGGGTACGGTCCACGCCGATGCCGTAACAGCCCATGGTGGGATGCTGCTGCTTGCCGTTCTCGTCGAGATAGAGCATGTTCATGCTCTTCGTATATTTGTAGCCGAGCTTGAAAATATGCCCCAGCTCGTTTCCCTTCTTGCTGTAAAACTCCGCCTGGCACACCGGGCACTTGTCTCCGGCTACTACGGTACGAACGTCTGCGGTGAGCCAGGGAGTGAAGTCCCGTCCGGGTTCAACGTGTTCATAGTGGAGATCGGCAGCAAGCGCGCCGGTTACCGCATCGTGCATGTCCGACACTGAACTGTCGGCGAGCACGGGAAGCGCGTCGAGACCGACGGGTCCGGCGAATCCCACCGGCGCGCCGGTGAGCCGCTCGACATCGTGATCGGACGCGAGCACAACTTCGCTCGCCTTGAGGTTTGCTGCGAGTTTTACTTCGTTTACATCGAGATCGCCCCGGATGCACACGGCGAAAAACGCCTCGGGATACCAGGCGGCGGCGTTTCCGGGAACAATCCGTTCGAGCGTCGCGCATCCCGGCGCTCCGGAAAGATCGAGTTCACAGTTGACGGCCCGGTAAATCAGGGTTTTGATAAACCGCTTCGACGTTGTCTTGAGAAAGTCGCAGAGTTCATCGATGGTTCGGACATCAGGGGTTTTTATGGGGGTAACCGCCGCGGTCGCGGGAACGCTTCCGGGGCCATCGGTTATCGGGTCGGGAGCGCAGGCGGCCTTTTCATCATTCGCCGCGTAGCCGCACGAGGGACAGAGGATGAGATTGTTGTCGCCAACCTCGCTTTCCACCATGAACTCCTCGCTGCCGGTGCCGCCCATGGCGCCCGAGTCGGCGCTTACGGGAATAACTGAAAGCCCGCAGCGGGCAAAGATCCGGCGGTAGGCCGCGCCCATCGCCTGGTAGGTTTCATCGAGACTGTCGTCGTCGGTATGGAAGGAGTACGCGTCCTTCATGGTGAACTCGCGGGCGCGCATGAGTCCGTAGCGCGGGCGGATTTCGTCGCGGTATTTGGTGTTGATCTGATACACGGCAACCGGAAGCTGTTTGTAGGACGATACCTCGGCACGCAGGATGGCGGTAAACGCTTCCTCCGCCGTGGGACTCACCACCAGTTCCTGGTCAACCCGGTTCTTGATGCGGAGCATGCCCGCGCCCATGGTTTCCCAGCGTCCGGATTCGCGCCAAATTTCACCCGGCACCACTACGGACGGCTTGAATTCCAGGGCGCCCGCCGCGTCCATTTCCTCGCGGATTATCGTCTCCACCTTGCGGAACGAGCGGAGCCCGAGCGGCAGGTAGGTAAACAGGCCGTTCCCGAGCTTGCGGATCATGCCCGCGCGGAGCAACAGACGGTGACTGGCAATAACCGCCTCGGCGGGAACTTCCCGGAGGGTCGGCATAAACATCCTGGACATCTTCATGTATGGTACCTCTTCATCAGTGGTTCATTTTATCGGTAATGACGCCCTCTTTCAACTGGTGAGACTGCCCGTCCTTCAATGAATCGCCGTAAAAGACGCCCCTGACATTTGACGTTTGACCATAACACAGGGTACAGTACAAACAATGTCAAAGACGATCGGTGTACTGACTACCCATATCGGCGGCGCCATGCGCCCATATGAAAAAGAGTTTTCGCTGGCAGTAGCCAAAACCGCGGA
>MWCL01000041.1 GCA_002070025.1 Spirochaetes bacterium ADurb.Bin215 | reverse complement strand
CTGCGGTTCAATCCGTCGGCAGAGAAAACCGGCATCTTCAAGATACTGACGGCGCGAAATGACGAGCTGGATAAGCTCCTGATACATGTCAAAATTGACTTCAAGTGCAATGGGAAAAATATAGAGCTCGGTTTCATCACAGTAGCGTTCGATAAATCCGGGATCAGTGACAAATCCGAGGGATATCATGTTGCTGATCCGGTCGGCGCATTTGAGTACTTTGGCCTTGTGGGAGCCTTTCTGGATGATGCGCTTGAGGTAATCGGGCTTGCTCTGTCCCTCAAGTTTTGTTACTTCCATGACGAGGTCGTACACCTGGCCGGACTCGGAGTCAATTTCCAGGATCTGGTTGCGATTGAAGTCGGGAATATCCTCAAGGACGTCGTGAATAACGGCCGCCTTGAGGAGCACACTGTCGATATACCCGTAGTCTATGAGGGTACCCATGGTGTCGATCTGATGACGGAACATGTTGCCCCCGGCATGACGTTCCTTGCCGATCAGCGCAGTCGCGAGCTGCATGTAGGGCGCGAGATATATTCCTTTCAGAACGAGCATGTCCTGGGTATTCATTCCTTAGCGCAAGTCTCCTGTATAGCCTTCAAGTTTAACGATTCGCCGTTCAACTTCAGCCAGTTTTTCCCGCTCGGCGGCCACAACATCGTCCGGAGCGTTTTCAACAAACTTTCCGTTGGAAAGCTTTGCCTCGAGCTTTTCCTTCGCCTGCTTCTGTTTTTCCAGTTCTTTTTCAAACCGGGCTACGAGCTGGGCGGGATCAAGGTCATCTCCCGGAATCACAAAGGCTTCAAAACCGGTTCCAACCGTTCCGATAGCCCCTCTCGGTTTATCGGCAGCCGAGACAAGAAAATCAACCCGGGAAATTCCGGCAAGAAGTTCGATGATGTCCGTTTTTTCTCTGGCCGCTTCGGCGTTGCTTCCTTTTTCCACATACACCGCGATGCGGATCTTGAGCGCGGGGTCTATGCCGCATTCAATACGAAGCGCGCGGATCGCACGTACCAGGTCCTGGAGCGCAGCGAAGCGTGCTTCGGCGTTGTCATCGCGGTTTCCCGCATCCGGTTCCGGATAGGCCGCCGATATGACGAGCGGCGCGGTCCGTACCCCGTCCGGAAGGAAACGGTAAATTTCTTCCGTTACGAAGGGGAGCAGCGGATGGAGCAGCCGCAGGGACTGCTCAAGGACGGACAGAAGCACGCTCACCGCGCGGTTCTTTTCCGCGTCATCGCCGTGGCGGAAGGATAGCTTGGTCGCTTCCACATACCAGTCGCAGAAGTCGTTCCAGAAGAACTCATACGCGCTCTGAGCCGCGTCGTTGTAGCGGTAGGATTCCAGGGCGGAGCGAACCTGTTCCGCAGCACCGTCGAGCCGGTGAAAAATCCAGCGATCGAGCTCGGTATGGTCGTTGCGGGTCACGGAGACCAGTTCGCGACCCTCAAGGTTTCCCAGGATGTAGCGCGATGCGTTCCATATCTTGTTCGCGAAGCGGCTGCCGAGTTTGAAGGACTCGTTGTCTATCAGGATGTCCTGTCCGGCCGCACACATGAAGGCAAGTGTAAATTTGAGGGCGTCCGCGCCGTATTCGTCAACAATCTCGAGCGGATCAATGCCGTTCCCGAGCGACTTGGACATCTTGCGACCCTTCTTGTCGCGAACCAGCCCGTGAATATAGATATCCCGGAAGGGAACCTGACCGGTAAATTCGAGTCCGGCCATGATCATGCGGGATACCCAGAAGAAAATGATGTCGTACGCGGTAACGAGCGCCGTCGTGGGGTAAAACGCGGCGAGATCCGGTGTCTTCTCCGGCCAGCCGAGCGTGGAAAAGGGCCAGAGCCAGCTTGAAAACCAGGTATCGAGCACGTCAGGGTCCTGACGGAGCTTGGTACTGCCGCATTCGGAACAGGCAGACGGATCCTCGCGGGACACGATCATCTTGCCGCAGGAATCGCAGTACCACACCGGAATGCGGTGTCCCCACCAGAGCTGACGGGAAATGCACCAGTCGCGGATGCTTTCCATCCAGCGAGCATAGGTATTCTCCCACTTGCGGGGATAGAACTGGATATCGCCTTTTTTCCAGGCATCGAGCGCCTTGTCCGCGAGGGGGCGCATTTTGACAAACCACTGGTCGGAAAGATAGGGCTCAACGACCGTATTACAGCGGTAGCACTTGCCGACCGCGTGGGTTATATTCTTTTTTTCCTTGAAAAGACCCTGCTCCTCGAGATCGGCGAGCACCTGTTTTCGCCCTGCCTGGACGGAAAGCCCGCGGTACTTTTCGGGAACCGCGTCATTGAGTGTTCCGTCAGGATTGAGGATGTTGATAACTTCGAGATTATGCCGTTTTGACACTTCCCAGTCGTTGGGATCATGCGCGGGAGTAATCTTGACTACACCGGTACCGAATTCCCGATCAACATAGGTATCCGCAATGACGGGAATGTTCCGCCCGGTCAGAGGAAGTTTGACGGTCTTTCCCACAAGCTCCGTATAGCGGGGATCTTCGGGATGCACGGCAACGGCGGTATCGCCCAGGAGGGTTTCCGGCCGGGTGGTAGCGATCTCCATCCGGGTTGAACCGTCCGGCATGGCACAGCCGTCTTCCAGTTCGTACCAGATATGATACATGGCGCCGTTGGTGTCCTCGTGTTCAACCTCGTCGTCCGACAGGGCTGTTCCGCAGGAGGTACACCAGTTGACGAGGTAGTTGCCACGGTAAATAAGATCCCGCTCGTAAAGGGTTACGAACACTTCGCGTACCGCGCGGGAAAGACCGTCATCGAGCGTGAACCGCTCACGGCTCCAGTCAACACTCGCGCCGATCTTCTTGAGCTGATTGGTTATAATGGAATGGTGCTCATTTTTCACCTTCCAGGTTTCTTCGATAAATTTCTCGCGACCCAGATCATGGCGGCTCTTTCCGTCTTTCTTGAGACGGCGCTCCACGACATTCTGGGTGGCGATTCCGGCATGATCGGTTCCGGGAACCCAGAGTGTGGGCTCTCCGCGCATGCGGTGGTACCGGACCACGATATCCTGCAGGGAATTGTTCAGACCGTGTCCCATGTGAAGGACTCCGGTAACGTTGGGGGGCGGTATTACGACAACAAAGGGTTTGTCCGCGTTTTTATCCACAGGCCGGAAACAGCCGCCGTTTTCCCAGGCCGCGTACACGCGGTCCTCAAAATCTTTCGGGTTGTACACCTTCTCAAGTTCAATTGCCTTCATGTATAGCCTAAACCTCGCAGTATCTGATTATTGCCGGATTTCCGTGCAACTGTATCCTTTTTGTAGCGCTTGTTCAACCGCGTTGATTATCTCGTCGGGCGTGGAAGCCCCGGCCGTGATACCAACCCGCTGGAGGGCATAGGCTTCCGGCGGAATTTCATCCGGTGTTTCAATATGCCATGAAAAAGCGCAAAGCCTCGCGGCCGTTGCCGCCAGACGCCGGGTATTCGCCGAGTTCTTACCGCCGATAACGATAATCCCGTCAACATGTTCCGCCATGCTTTCCAGTGCCTTCTGGCGTTCAAGGGTTGCGGGGCAAATCGTGTTCAGAACTACGAGGTCACGAACCTTTTCCGCGAGGAATCCGGCGATGCTGTCGTACTCGCTTTGCTTGATTGTTGTCTGACTGATCAGTACCGCGTGTTCCGGAAACGAGGACAGCTTTTCTGCGTCGCCGCGGTTCTCGAGAACAATGCACCCCGGTGCATACCCTTCTATTCCGGTTATCTCGCCGTGATCCCGGTCTCCGGCAAGGTATACGGTGTAGCCCTTTTCGTGCCAGAGACGCGCCCGTTTTTGACTCGAGAGCACCCGGGGACAGGTTGCGTCCACGAGTACCGCGTTGCGCTTTTCCAGTTCGGCCTGCTCGGCAGGCGGAATGCCGTGCGCCCGGATTATGACGGTCGCACCCCCGAAATCCGGGGGAAGCGGCGCATAACCGTTTCCGATTATGACTACTCCTGACCGGCCAAGCCGTTCGAGCGCCTGGGGATTATGAATGAGGGGTCCGTAGGTATAGACAGGGCGAACGGGACTGTCCAGGAGCGCCTGCTCGGTTGCTTCAACCGCACGGCGGACGCCCATACAGTAACCCATGATCTCCGCCCGGAGTATTCTGCATTCTCGTGCCATGAGCGGTATTCTACCGGAGTTGGGGAGGAAAAGAAAACCCCCGGGAGACCCGGGGGTTTATTACGAATTGAAATGCAGTCTTATACCAGGGCGCCGTCAGAAGCCTTGGGCGCAACCACTTTTTCGCGAATGCGGCCGCCGTCCTTGCGGAAACGGCTTACAAAGCTGATAAAGGCACCGGCGATGAAGATCGTTGAATACACGCCGCTGACCATACCAACCAGAAGCGCGAGCGCAAAATCCTTCATGTCCCCCGTGGTAAAAACAAACAGCGACAACACCGCGAGCATGGTGGTTACCGTGGTAATGATCGTTCTGCTCAGAACCTCGGTTTGGGACAGATCGAGATGTTCCACAATACTCAGCTCGGGATGAAGCTTCATGTTTTCACGGATACGGTCGAACACAACAACGGTGTCGTTGATGGAATACCCGATGATGGTCAGGATCGCCGCAATGGTGAGCGAGTTGAACTCCATCTGTGTCCACACGATAAACGCGACCATCATGAGGGCATCGTGCACGATGGCGAGGATGGCTCCGAGCGCGAAATCCCAGCGGAACCGGATGGTCGCGTAGGCCATGATGAGCACGAGAGTTCCAAGCACCAGCCAGACCGCCTGGGAGGCCAGGGTTTTCGAAAACCGGGATCCCACGAAGTCGGTACTGATGAGCGCAATGTTGTCCTTGCCAAACGCATCGCTGAGGGCGTCGGAAAGACCTTCACGCAGAGTCGCGCTCGCGTTCGGGTCCGTACCGTCATCGCGGAGACGGATCTGGAACGCCCGGTTTTCGGGGTTGCCGAGGACCTGAACCGCCGCAGAGGGGAACCGCGCAATTGCTTCGCGAATGTCATCCGAGTCTATGGCCGCGGAACCTTCGGGAATGTAGTGAAACCGGAACGGCCGTGCTGAAAGGCGGACACTGGATCCGGAATCCGTAAAGAGCTTTGACAGCGGATAGGAAGCGGGAGCCGATACGCTCACGGTGATTCCCGGAATGGAAGAAACCGCGCGTTCAAAGTCGCCGACAACCGCATACTCCGTATAGGGATAGCGGACGGTTTCGTTGTCCGAACCGATTCCGGTCATGATGAGATTGATCGCGGTCGCCGTTTGATCGACGGTAATGGACCTGCTTCCCGTATAGGTCAGTTCGACAGCGGGAGGCGCGATACGCACCTTCCCGATAAAACCGGCCTGGAAGTCGATACCGAGATTGATACCTACCGTCTGCAATCCGAAAATACCGCTCACGATGACCGCGATGCTCGCAAGAGACAACGGAAGGAATATTCTGCTGAACTTTATCGCCTTCTTCATTACTTGATCCTCCAGCTGATGAGCAGCTTCTTCGACTTGAGCACGTCGGTTCCAAAGTCAAAAATGAGCCGTGAAACAAACAGGGCGGTAAAGACCGACGAAACGACGCCGATCGCAAGGCTGTAGGCAAAGCCCCGGATGGGTCCGGACCCAAGCTGCGAAAGGAATACCGCCGCGATAAACGTGGTGATGTTCGCGTCCATGATCGCCCAGAACGCATGATCGAATCCGGAGGCAATGGCGGCCTGGCGGCCCTTTTTCAGACGCAGTTCGTCCTTGATACGCTCGAAAATAACAACGTTCGCGTCAACCGCCATACCGATCGTAAGGATCATACCGGCGATACTCGGCAGGGTAAGGGTGAGATTGAGCGCCGAAAGAACGCTGAACAGGATGTACAGGTTGAGGACCTGCGCGACAAGCGCGTTGATTCCCGCTCCCTGATAATACAGGAGCAGAAACAGGAGCACCGCGGCCAGACCGCAGGCAAGCGCCCACATACCCTGGTTGATCGCTTCTTCGCCCATGCTCGCGCCGATAATCTGCTGGTTTTCCAGCTCCAGCGGAACATTGAGCCATGCGGTACGGAGAACGGCACGGAGGTTTTCCGCCTCTTCGGCGGAGAATCCGGAAATCTGCACGGATCCGCCGGGGATGGGCTCGTTGATCACCGCGTTGGAACGAATCTTGTTATCGCTGACGATGGCAAGCCGCTTGTTCACGTTGTTGGCGGTAAGATCGGCGAAAATCTTCGTTCCCTCACCGTCAAGAATGAAGTTGACAACCGGGCGGCCCATTTCATCACGGCGGCTTTCCGCGCTCTGGATGTGCCGGCCCTCGAGGGCTACGTCCTTCTTGATTACCAGGAATCCCGCACGTTCATCAAGACCGTAGGAATCCTTGCGGTACAAACCGAGCAGGCGTGTATCCTGAGGAATGATGGACGAATCGAGAAGATTGTATTCCGCGTCGAAGGTGGAGGCGGGATTGCGGTTATAGTAATCAATAAAGGCCTGGGTTGCCTCATCGTCCACCATGTGGAAGGCAAGCATGCCCCGTCCCATGATGATGGAGTTGATGCGGTCCGAATCGGCGGTACCGGGAATTTCGATATAAATCCGGTCTTCACCCTGCTGGCGGATTACCGGCTCGGAAAGACCGAAACGGTCGATACGGCTGTTGATAATCTCGAGCGCCTGGGACATGGCTTCGGCACGGAACGCGCCCATGTCGCTGATGGAATCCTTCTGGCTTTCCGCCGCGCGGTCAAGGTCCGCCTTGATGATGATGCTCATACCGCCGGAAAGATCGAGACCGAGTTTAACCGCGTTAGCCTGGGTATTCTTGATCTTCAGGATATGCTCCCGATACCGGTTTTCCAGCAGGAGAAGGACTTCCATCTCCGAGGAAAAACTGGCAACAAGCGGACGCGCGGTCCATGTTTCCGGAACATCCTTTTTCATTATACGGTAGCTTTTTTTTGCCTCGGCCACCAGCACGTCGTACTTGGCTGCGACAGGATCGGAGGAATCGGCTTTGGCCGCTTCCTTCAGCTCGCGTAAATCGGCCACGGCCATATTCCGTGCATAATCCTTGATTCGTTCGCGGGATCCGAGCGCAAGCGCCTGGTCTTCCGGCGGGGTAAGGTAATACCATTTAACGGTGGGCCACAGGAACGCAAAGCACACTGCGAGGACCACCAGAATGAGTATCAACCGGCTTCGTTTGCTCATAGTTCTACTCCAGATGTTTCACGGAAAAACGCCCTCCTGCTGGAGTGGCGTTTTTCTCATGCAGACATTTTTTTATTTATTTGGTTTCGGTTTCGTCCGAATCGGCTTTTTTGCCCTTGCGGGAAAAACGGTCTTCTTTTTCGTCCTTGATTACACTTGCAATTCCGGTCCGGCTGAACTCGATCTTGCAGGAATCGTCAACTTTGACAATAACGGTCTGTTCCTTGGTGGAGGTTACTTCACCGTGGATACCGCCAATTGTAATGACTTTGTCGCCTTTCTTGACCGCGGAAATCATCCGTTCGGTGTCTTTTTGTTTCTTGTTCTGCGGACGGATGATAAAAAGGTAAAAAATTACAAAGACAAGACCGAAAGTCAGAATCGGCATGAAGACGGACCCCTGGGTTCCCGCCTGCAAAAACAACAGATTGTTCATATACATACTTCCTTGGGACATTGATTAGTCTCCGGTTAAAGTACCATAGAGACGGAAACGCCGTCAAGGTGAAAAAAAGGCGCCCCGGAGTGAACCGGGACGCCTGTTGCCGATGAGCGCGGAAGACCTAGAGAACAACGACTTTTTGCACGGAAACCCGCGCAACACCGAAAAGCCGCGGCATGGCCTCGGCGGCGTAGGACGAACCGGAAAGCCGGTTGTAGGAATCTGCAACCAGATCCAGTTCCGACGGATCGTCGGAATACAGTGCTGATATCGTCGCGGCACGGAAAAAACCCGCTCCGGCCAGATCTGCCGTATTCATGGCGGAATATTTCTTTTTCATCGATTTGTCCACCAGAGCGGCATTACCGTCGAATCCAATTGATGCTACAGCTTCTTCCCGTGTTACCATCCGAGTCATTCCTCCATACCAGAACTAAAGTTCCGAGAAATCGTCTTTTCCTGCGCCGCATACCGGGCACACCCAGTCATCCGGCAAATCTTCAAAAGCGGTTCCAGGCTTGACTCCGTTGTCGGGATCTCCCACTTCGGGGTCATACTCATAACCGCACAGATCGCATACATACTTCTTCATGTCAGCATCCTCCTTACGGGCGATAAATCGCGCCTGTACCCATGAGTATACGGGGAAATTTCTTATCGGGCAAGTAATTCGTCAAGGTTTGCGAGCAGTTCGCCGTATCGTCGGTTCATGGGCTCGAGGGCAATGACCTGTTTGAGATAATATTGCGCTTTCCGGTAATCACCCCGGTCAAAGTACCACTGATACATGGAGAACAGGGCATCACCGTTTCTCGGATCGGCAAGCAGGCTCGAACGAAGCACCGAAAGCTGACGGTCCGGATCGTCGATCATCCGGCTTTCAAAGTATAATAGGGTGCTTTTAAGCGCGGACGATGCAACCGGCATACGTTCGTCAATGATGGCGCGGGCCGTCGCAGTATCACCCGTGGCAATCAGCGCCTGCAGGTACAATCCGGTAAGGGTATCTGTCGGGGACTTTTCCCGGTACAGGGAACGCGCTATCGAAATTGCCCGTGAAGCCTGCCCCGCGCCGAGATACGAACGGACGAGGAGTTCCCGGGATGCTGACGAGGAATCCAGCGCGACCAGACGTTCTCCGGTCGTTACGGCGCTGGTCCATTCGGAAGCGGCTATGTAATCGGACAGAAGAAGCGCGAGAGCCCGCCGGTTTTCGGGATCCCGGGCAAGTACCATGGAAACAAAATCACGGGCGCTGCGCTCGTTGATGGAAACACCAGTCTGATACCCGATAGCAGCGGTTGAAAGAAGCACTTCCTGGTCCTCCGGATACAACCGGACGGCCTCCTGTAAAAAGGACGTTGCCGCCGCCGGATTCCGGTTCCACTCACGGGCGACCCGGGCGCGCAACAGCAAATAATTCTTGTTTGTGCGGTTTGTGGTGGCAAACGCGTCCAGCAATGAATTCGCCTTGAGATATTCGCGGCGTTCAACCAGAATCCGCGCGCGAAGCAACAGATACTCGGTATTGCGGGGTTCGGCCTTGAGAACTTCCAGGATGTATGCGTCTGCGGTATCCCAGTCCTGAAGCGCGAACGCGGCGTCCGCGCTCAGCCGTACAAAATCGAGCGCGGAAGGATACCGGTCAGAAAGAGTTCGGGCAATACCGAGCGCATCCTTTCCCCTGCCCTGCCGGATAAGGGATCGGGCATGGGCGATACCGACGGGATAACAGGAATCGTCCAGTTCCCAGGCTTCACGGAAATACCGGCCGGCCTCGGCGTGGTTTCCGCGCCGCCCGGCGATAACACCCAGGAACCAGAGCGGCAATACGGATTTTTTGTTCATATTTGCCGCACGCAGCAGGGCGGTAACTGCATCATCATAAAACTCTTCCTGGGACGGCGAGGTAAACAGTACCAGGGCCGGCAGAACAAGCGAAAGGAAATCACCACTTTCCGCCGTATAATCATAGGCCCCCATCCGGGCGGTCTTTATTATGCTCATGTACGGATCCGAATCCGGAACCGACGGCATGGGCCAGGTTACTTCTTCCAGCGGGTACAGAATCCGTATCATCTCCCCCGCGACGGCCAGCGCAACCCGGTTCTGGTCGGTCATTCCCCGTGAATCATCATTAACACGCTCAACCGCACGCCTGATTGATTCGGGAGATCCTCCCTGAAGATACCGGAGAACCGTTCCGTCCAGAGATTTGCTATCCCCGCGATCCCGCTCCGGTACCGCGAGCGGAGTACCGCCGCTTCCGGGAAGCGCGTTTTCCCGCACGTCCGCCGGTTCTGCGGTTCCACCCATACCGGAAAGCTCCGAAGACGGTGTCTCCGGTGGTGTCGCACACGCGGCAAAAAGAAAGAGTACACTGATGACCGGGCACACGGCCTTTTTCAGGGAAAAACTACTCATTCCCGGACCCGTCTACCCGCTTTCGCTGAAAAATCCACACAAGAAGAGAAACCAGTGACGGTATAAATAGTAACGGGAACCACCATAACATGACGGACCGCAGCGGAACGCCGATTATATCAGTGGAAAAAAGGAGAAACACAAACCCGAGCGTGGAAAAAACCAGCGATGGAACAATGTACATCGCGTGGGGCTTCCGGTAATGCATATAGCCGGCCACCGTGAAAGCCGATCCGATAAACAACATGAGAAGCGGCCAGGTTTCACGGACCGAGAGTTGAACAATATGCATATCAAGAAGCAACAGTAGTATTCCGGTAAGAAATAAAAAAGTTGCCGAGAAAAAGAACCGCGCACGGTTTTTTATGAGTATCCCGAGATACCAGAACAACACCCCGGACACAAGCGAACATACCGCGCCGGCAAACGGGGAAAACCTGAAATCTCCAAGCATGAACAGAGTAGTCAAAACTACAACAAATCCCATGACGAGCGGAATAAAAACGACAGAAAATCTAAGCAGCAAGTTGATCCAACGCTCTTTCATGCAGTACTAACCTCCCCGAAATTTGATTGTAGCCTACTTTGTTCCTTCTTGCCAATACAACTGACCCTATGATACTATTGGTGCCGTGACCGGAAAAATGTATCGCTCCCTGCCAGTTCTTTCCATGCTTCTCGCATTGATCATGTCATGCAGTCAGAGTGCCGGCTCCTACGTTCTCGAAGGCATGAATGAGCTTCGGGACGAACAAAAAGAATTGATAACACTGCTCAACAGCGGCCCGCACAATCGTGAAGAACGGTTTGCCCTCATGAACCGCATCGCAACCAATCTCGCCACAGAAAACCGCAAAGAAGCGCTCATACTTTTCCTGACCAATGAAGTGGAGCTCCGGCCGGAAGATCCATACAACGCCTATTGGCTTCTCATGGTCGCCCACACCTATCTTGAGGACAACGCCCCCGAAATGGCCGGGTACTATTTCAAGCGCATACTCGAAAAATGCCCTGACCTTCAACTTCACGGCCAGTCCATACATCTGGTAAGCCTGCAGAATCTCATACGCATAACCGATTCGCCGGGCCTCCTGGTACGGTACTACAGCGACATGATTACCCGGTTTTCCGATGAGGTAGACCTGGGATACACCTACTTCATGCTGGCCCGATCGTACGAAAAGCTCGGAGAATGGGAGCTGGCGATTCAGACCTATACCCAGTTTCTCGGCTATGGACGGTTCGGCATTGTTATTCCCGGCATCCACGACTCGTACGAATATGCCAAACGTCTTGTTGACTACAACAGTTCTTCAAAGGACTGGACCTTTGAAACCCTGGACGAACTCGTTCAGAGCATCAAGAAAGCCATAAACACCTACGATCACCGGAGTTTGGAACGCTACCGCGCAAAAGTGAGTTTCTTCGCGATGTCATGGAAACAGGACTCCAATGATGTGAACGCCGAGGCGGATTTCCGTATGCGCGACTTCATGGGCGGCAACCGGATACGCTACGACGAAGAACTGGACGCCTCGTCCAACCCGAACGAAGCATACTTGCGGACCCGTGGCTGGAACCAGTACGTAAGTGTCTGGTACCTCTATTTCAGAAAAGTCAATTTTCCCGCGGATCCGGACATTCACGGCCGATGGGAATGGGCCGGGATATATTATGGTGAAAAGCTCTAAATCCGGGCTCTTCGGCATGCTTTGCGTAGCCGTGTTCCTGCTTTCGTCCGCACTGTGGGGTAACCCGGGACAGCCGGGAGAAGCCCGGGCGCCGGACAATGAAAGCACCCCGGCACCGGCGGACGCGCCATCCGGCGACACTCCCGCCGAGGACAAACCGGCCCCCCCGGCACACAACTACCCGGCAGTGGATTTTTCCCACCCTGAAACCGGCGACTATGCCCGGTTCCTGACCCAGTACAGCACTGCCGACGGCATCAAATACCTTTCCCGGGTCATGCAAAATTCTGTTCAGTACCGTGCCTTTATCTTTTCGGAACTTGAACGGCTCGGGGCCCCGTCCTGGCTCGTGTACCTGCCGGTTATAGAATCGGGTTTTACCTCACGGGCCGTATCCCGCTCCGGCGCTGTGGGTATATGGCAATTCATGCGGAACAGCATCGGCGGCTACAATATCCGCATCAATGAATGGATTGACGAACGCCGCGATCCCTGGATAACCACAACCGCGGCAATACAAAAGCTCATGGACAATTACCGTGAACTCGGCGACTGGCCGCTGGCCCTTGCCGCCTATAACTGCGGCCTTGGCGCCACCAAAAAGGCGGTCAAACGCGCGGGCACTTCCGATTACTGGGAATTATGCCGGCAGGGATTTTTCCGCCGTGAAACCGTACTGTACGTACCGAAATTTCTCGCGATAGCGGCCCTGCTCGCTCAAAGCGATGAGTACGGCATCGACTGGGGAGAAACCGTTCCCGGGGAGAGCTTCACAACCATCGCCGTATCCCGCCCTGTCGACATGAATGTACTCGCACGGGAAACCGGTGTTGCGGCATCGCTTCTTTCCGGGCTGAACCCGGCCCTGTATTATTCCATTACCCCGCCCGGCATCCCCTACAAGCTCCGGATTCCATCAGAAAGCCTTGATGCGGTTCAAACGCTCCTCGAGGACAAGAGTCGCATTCTTCTTGAATACTATTTGTACACCATAAAATCGGGAGACACCCTTTTCGCGCTCTCCCTCCATTACGGCGTCTCGGTCGACATGATCCTCGAATACAATCCCGGCATTGCACCGAAAACCCTCCAGCTCGGAAAAAAACTCGTAATACCGGCATTGCGAGAAGTAAAAACCTATACCGGTAAAAAAGACCGCGACAATCTCGATTTTTCGGGATCCTATCTGGTCAAACAGGGTGACACCCTCTGGTCAATCGCGCTCGCACACGGCATACAGGTGGAAACTCTGGCCGAAAAAAACAATCTTCAGGTGAATTCGATCCTTAAGTTGGGAAAACAGCTCCGCGTGCCGATACTCTGATAGAGAGGAGCTCCCTGATGCTGAAAAAGACATTGTTTTGCGCATGGTTACTCGTTCTGGCAACGGCACTCGCCGTAACCCAGGAGAACGGGCTATCCGTGGACGCAACAACCAACTGGGAAAAACAGCTTATTCATTCCATCATATCACTCGATACCCGCCAGGCCGGCATAGAGCTTCCGTCCGGACGCAGCGCGGCACTGCAGATACTGCAAATGGAATCCCCTACCCTGCTCAAGGATTCATTTTTTTCATTGCAAATAGACTCCCTTCATCAGCTGGGACATTACATAGAAGACGGGACCGTACCCCTTTCAGAACTGAATACCCTCGTTGAAGAAAGCACCTGCGCTCCACCCTGGTTTTCACGCGAGCTCGACCGAATATCCATGACACGGACCGTCCCGCTTCCCGGTATCGCCGGACTCTTTATCCGCCATACCGCACCGCAGCCCGTTCCGGTTCCCCTGGCAGAAGCCCCAACCAAGCCGTTCACCGGCATTCTTGTCGACGCACGGGGCCGGTTGCCGGTGCACGGTGAATACACCAGAGAATCCATCCGCCCCGCCCTCTTTCCCCGGATATGGGATACCGGTATGGACCTTGTGTATGAAAAAAACATGGTTGACCCCCGGACGGCACGGGATCACGGATTAGTCCATTACACCACAACAACCGATGAACAAAGCTACCGGAACCGTATCGGGAACGACCCGCTCAGAATTACCGCACGGGGCGTATTCGGCCGGTACAGAACAGATCCGGTCATTTCCCGTGAAGATTATCTGAAAATAGTATCCATTCCGGAAAACCGTACACTGCTTGCAGAAGGTCGAATCGTAATTCTCTGCGACCCCGAAGCCCTGGAAAACACCCGGCTCGGTCCGGTCAAAGACCGTAATTACTACGTTGTCCGCAGGGACATTGAACGAAAACTGGCCGCGACACCCGTACAGCGCATGGACTTCAGCGACTCCTGGCAAGGGCTCAAAATCACCATGTACGATATCCGCTTTGTAGCCGACACCGCGCAAATACTTGAATCCGAGCGCGGCCGCATCGACATCGTGGCGGATGCCCTTCTTCTTGCCGGAGAGAACGCGTCTTTTGTCGTAGAAGGTCATACCGCCAACGTGGGAAAACCTGCCGGCGAGTTGAACCTGTCGATAGAACGGGCCCGGAAAATAGGAGAGGAATTGACACGCAGGGGTATAGACCCAGGACGTATACGCATTGCCGGATACGGAGGAACCCGGCCGGTAGCCCCCAACACAACAGATGAAGGGCGGGCGCTGAACCGGCGGGTTGAAATCACCATAGATATCGAAAACAACCGTCAAGATTGACGAGTGCATACACGCGTGCTACTATGATAGTTCACGACAAGGGAGAACCGTATGTCAAACAGTAGAAGTGAAATAGAAAATTATGACGCGCCGGTCCTGGAAAACGGGGAAGAAGCACAGACAGGCACAAAAATATACTGCGCCAACTGCATTCACTGCAAACTAGTTCCGGCCCCGGCGGAAACCAGCGGACAATTCTATCTCCGTGTACGCTGTGATGCGGGGAAATGGAAAAAAAAGCTTGGCGGAGAAAAACAATACAAGTACTTTACAGTTACCCGGCGCAGCATAGCGTTTTGTGAATCCTACGAGCCCATGGGTGATTCGGAGGAATTCCTGAGCGACCTGCGGAGGACACTCCCGATACGGGACGAAATTTACGACAAGGACTGACTTCATGAAGCACAAAGCATTATTCACATCCCTTTCGGCGTTGCTTGTTTTCGCCACGGTATCCTGCATGACCGTCCCCGATCCTGAATCGGTTCCGGACGGATTGTCGGTCGCGGAACTGAACCTGAAAGCACAGGAATCCATTGACGAAAGCAACTACAAAGCAGCCGAGGTGTACTACAATCTCATCCTGGAGCGATACGGAGCCGATCCGGCGACAGCCACTTCCGCCGAATTTGAACTTGCCCATATCAGAATAAAGAGAAAGGATTACGCTGATGCGGTACAACGGTTGAATACCATCATCGCCCGATACGAAACATCGGGCGGCGCGGGGCTTCCGCCTGAATACCTTGTACTCGCACGGAATGATCTTGCCAGGATTCCTGAAGAATACCGGACGGAATCCGGCCCGGAAAGCGCCGAATAACATAAAAAAAAGAACGCCTTTTCGGCGTTCTTTTTTTTTATCAGTACGTTGTTCCATGAGGGAGAATGATGACATTCATCTGTACCCCCTTCTCCGCAGCCATGGCTTCCACCCCTTCCCGGCTTATCTTTGCCCGCGGTTTGGGGTGTGGGGGCGCGTCTCCCACAAGAATGATTTTCCGGTCGGAACCGGGAGTCCATGCCAGGGATAGTGCCGCATGGAGCCCCTCATACACCGCCTCGGGAATATCACGACCGCCCTGTACCCGGAAACTGTTCAGTGCCTTCCGGAAAAACACCAGATCGGTCGTAAACGGAGCGGCAACCCGCGCAAGAAAATCCTCGTAGTAATCCTTGTACAGAACAAGTGCCACCCGCCAGGTGGGCCATTGGGGAAGCAATTCCTCAAGAACCGGTATGACCATTTCCCGTACTTCAGTAATATCGTCGACCATACTTTCAGTAGCATCGATAACAAAAACCAGATCGAGCGTACGCTCCGTGGGCGTATTGAGCATTTCCCGAACGAGCGGCACGATATCCTCGGGCCCCCGTGCATACTTGACCGCTCCTGAAGATCCGTCTGCAAGCGAAGTAAATGACTTGACCGTATCGTCCATGTACACCGTATCGTCCGGCGGCGGAGCGGGAACCGGCTTTTGGGTTAGCCGCAAACGGTACGGGTTGTCCGCAAACGTGCCCGAATAGTCGCCGTACGGCTTTTCAAACGCACGAATATTCAGATATGTACCGTCCAGGACCTGAACTTCGCCGTTCCGGCTCCATTCATAGCCATACGCGATAACGTAGGGAATCCAGATATGAAACGCTTCCCCGACCGGACTTTCGACAACAGGCGTTGAATCAATGAGACTCCACAATTTTTTCTCCGGAGAAATGAACTCCCCGTCCAGCATACGCTTCTCGTCGCCGTTTACGGGATTGTATTCGAGGGCACGATAGGCGTAATTGTCAGCTTTCAGTTCCGGATCTCTGGTTGTTTCGGTGAGCAGGACCGAACCGATTCCCGGTTTTTTCCGGATATAGAGATTGTAACCGCCTTTCGGGCTTTGGGTAATGGCGATATCATCCGGACCGATTGCCAGATCCTGCGCGGCAAGGGCATACAGGGAACAGAGGATTGTCAGGGCAAAAAAGAGTTTTTTCATACGATTAGTATCGGCGGATAGGATGGGAGTAATTATACTGCTACCAAAATTGTTGAAACCTGCTACCAAAATTGTTGAAAACACATCCCGGATCTGTTAACGGATTTTTCAACAATTTTCGTAGCAGTAAACTTGAACTCCTTGCGGGTTCGGTGATACTGTATCTCCCTATGGAAACAACCGCAAAAAAACGAATACTTACCGGCGACCGGCCTACCGGCCGCCTTCATCTGGGGCACTATGTAGGCTCCATCTCCAACCGGGTCCGTCTTCAGGACGAATACGAGTGTTTCTTCATCATTGCCGATCTGCACACCCTGACCACCAAACCGGAAAAAGAGCATATTGCCGAACTGACCGAGAATGTGCGTCAGATGGTGCTTGATTATCTCGCCTGCGGCATTGATCCGGCAAAATCTACCATTTACCTCCAGTCCGCTGTTCCCGAAGTAACCGAGCTGAATCTCTTTTTTAACGATCTGGTTACCGTGCCCCGCCTTCAGCGAATTCCTTCGATCAAGGACATGGCCAAAAATGCGAATCTTTCGGAACTGCCCATGGGGCTTTTGGCCTATCCGGTACTTCAGGCGGCCGACATTCTCCTTCCCCGCTCACATCTTGTTCCGGTAGGTAAGGACAATGAAAGCCATGTCGAGCTGACGAGGGAAATCGCCAAGCGGTTCAATTACATGTACGAGGAAATTTTCCCCGTTCCGGATGTCATGGTGAGCGATTTCGGTTCCCTCGTGGGTACCGACGGACAGGCCAAGATGTCCAAGAGCCTCAACAACGCGATCTTCCTTTCGGACGATGAAAAATCGGTCATCAAGCGGGTTAACGGCATGTTTACGGACCCCAACCGGACCAGCGCGGACGTTCCCGGAAAGGTCGAGGGAAATCCGGTATTCATCTACCACGACGCGTTCAACCCGGACAAGGAAGAAGTGGAAGACCTCAAGTCCCGTTACCGCGCCGGTACAGTGGGCGATGTGGAAGTGAAGCAGAAACTGGCAAAAGCCATCAACAACTTCCTTGATCCGATCCGGGAACGTCGTGCAAAATACGAGTCCATCAATGGTCTCGTGGACGAAGTCATTTATGAGGGAACGCTCCGCATGCGGGAAGAAGCCCGGCAGACCCTCAACGCAGCCAAGAAGGCCATGGGCCTTTCATCAGTCTGGAACCGGATAAGCCGCAAGGCGGAAGACGTTCGTAAAAAACGCGAAAAGGATACGTGACCATGGCGGGAAATACCTTCGGAAACCGGTTCAGGATTACCACATACGGTGAAAGCCACGGACGTGCGCTCGGTGTCATCATAGACGGCTGCCCGGCGGGCATTGATCTCGACGAGGCGGTAATCCAGAAAGAACTGGACCGGAGGCGACCGGGCGCCCACGCGTCGGATTCCGACGGTACCGAACGCGATCCCAAACTGAATCCCGCCACCACCGCGCGAAAAGAAGCCGACGAGTGCGAGATTCTTTCCGGCGTATTTGAACGGAAAACCACGGGTACTCCCATTTCAATCATTGTCCGCAATACCGACCAGATCTCATCCGACTATGGCGACATCAAAACCAAGTTCCGCCCCGGACATGCCGACTATCCCTTCTATGAAAAATACGGTATCCGCGACTACCGCGGCGGCGGGCGCTCCTCCGGACGGGAAACGATCGGACGGGTTGCCGCCGGCGCCATTGCCCGGCAGATTCTCGGCACGCTCGGCATTACCGTGCGTGCCTGGACGAGTGAAGCCGCGGGAATCGTCTGCAAAACGTTCGACGAAGCCGAGATAGAGAACAATGCCATGCGCGCCTGCGACGGAGACGCCGCGGCGAAGATGCTGGATAGGGTTATCGAACTCAAGGCCGCAGGAGACAGCGCCGGAGGCATTATCTCCTGCCAGGTTACCGGGCTCCCTCCCGGACTCGGCGAGCCGGTATTCGACAAGCTCGACGCCCGCATTGCCCAGGCGGTTCTCTCAATCGGCGCCATCAAGGGTATCGAGTTTGGTGCGGGCTTCGAAGCGGCCCGGATGGCAGGAAGCGAAAACAACGACCCCATGCGCCGGGATCCTGAAACCGGAAAAACGGAGTTTCTCACCAACAACGCCGGTGGTGTACTCGGCGGGCTTTCAACCGGCGCCGACCTGGTATTCCGCGCCGCGGTAAAACCGGTATCGTCGATCAGCCGTGAACAGAAAACGGTGGACACGAGCGGCAACGACTGCACCATATCGGTACATGGTCGCCACGACGTATGCCTGTGCCCCCGGATCGTTCCGGTTATCGAAGCGATGACCGCGCTCACCATTGTCGACCTCTACCTCGTCAACAGGACCGCAACGCTCAGCTAGCAGCCGTTTTACTTTGCGCTTTTCCGCTGCCCGTGGTATGCTTGTCACCATGAAAATCAGCGAAGTAGTTACCGCACTTGAAGCGCAGATCGTGGAAGAGACCGCCCGGGACGATGTGGAAATCATATCCGCCTGCGGCGCGGATCTCATGAGCGATGTCATGGCTTTTGTAAAGGACCGCGTCCTCCTTCTAACCGGACTCATCAACATTCAGGTTATCCGCACGGCAATTCTCATGGATATTGAAGCCATCTGTTTTGTCCGCGGGAAAAGCCCGAGCCAGGACATGATCGACATGGCGAAGGAAAACGGTATTGTTCTCCTGAAAAGCCGCCTCCCCCTCTTTCTTGCCTGCGGCAAGCTGTACGGTGCTGGCGTCTGCCAGGGCGGCGTACGGGAAATAGACTAGTCCGGAGCCGTAATGGAATACCATTATGCGGTGAGCGGT
>MWCL01000040.1 GCA_002070025.1 Spirochaetes bacterium ADurb.Bin215 | reverse complement strand
AATGGTTACCATCTCTGATTTTTTTGCGATGGTCGAAGAGCCGTTGTCGCCCTTGTCGTCGAACAGTGACCATTTGTCGCTGTTGTTGAAACTTTGTGCGAAGAGCATGCCTGAAGAAAGGATTACTACTGCGAGTATCAGTAGTGATTTTTTGAGTGTCATAGATTCCTCCGGATATGAGTTATAGAATCAGTGTCTCATGGTTTGTTGCCATCGTCAAGTTTTTTGTACTGCTACGAATATTGTTGAAAAGAAAGCCGCCGGTGAGGGCGGCTTCTTGCGGGGAAAATTCAACAAAATTGATAGCAGTTTTCAACAATTTTGGTAGCAGTCTGCTATCTTGATGATCAGAACGTCGCTCCCTGCCAAAATTTTACTCAAAAATGGTATCCGGGCCACGTTCAATACGAATGATCAGATTATCATCACTTGAGTCTGCGGTGAGGTAGAAAGTAAAGGTGACATCATCTGCGCCGGTAACAGTTGCCGTTTGGCCACTTACGGTCAGATCATCAAGCGGAACGGAGACTGATAATCGGGTTTCCCAGAAGTCAGCATCTGCTTGTTGATAATTTTCACTGTCCGGATGGGTATGAGCTTTCAGATCGTTCCATGATTCGGCGTTCGCATCGTCAATAAAGGCTTTCATGCGTTCGCGTACCGAGTAGGTATCTTCGACGTCGCATGCAGCGAGGGAAATCAGTACCGCGAGTACAGCAAGGACTGGTATCAGTGTTTTCATTAGGCTCTCCTCCATATTCAAAGTGAATCTTCCGCACCGGCCGGACCGATATGGGAAATCTGGTTATCTGTTCAATGCTCGTTCCGGAACACCTGTTCCAGCCTGGTGATGTACCGGATTTTGAAGTTATCGGGTTTGTATTCCACAAGAGTGAACTGGAATTCGGTTCTATCTGTCCCGCTCTGGCAGGTGGCTGTCTGGGTGGAAACATAGAGTCCGGTGAGTGGTACATGCGTTTCGAAAATGTTCCGTATCGCGTTATCGTTCGTGTAAAAGTCACCGGAATCGTAGTTGTCGCTGTCCGGGTGGAAGTGGCGCCACATGGAGTCCCAGCGTTCTGCGTTGACGTCTGCCACAAAGGCTTCCATACGCGCCTCCGGGGTGCTTGCTGTTTCTTCTATAAAGAACTCGCAGCTCGTTGCAAGAAGTGCCGGTATGAGCATTAGAAGCAGGATGTATGTTCTGTTCACCGGGGTCTCCTGTTAATAGTCATTTTCGTTCAGTTCGGGAACGATTACGGTTTCATACCGGCGCAAGAGTTCCGCATGGAGCGCGAAGAACTCGTCCGCCACGGACGTTCGCGTTACGGGGTTGCGGCTTTTCATTTCCATGTAGAGGTTCGACACGACATAGCGCCGCATGGACAGGTAGTTCAACGCCCAGTAGCGGATGTTGAGTATGAGGACGGCACGTGCGTCCTGGGCGGGGAAGAGAAGTTCCTGCTGGAATTGTTTTATCTTTTCCTTGTCGCCTTCTTCAAGGAGTATCTTGTATTGGGCGGTTGCCTTTTTCCAGGAATCCGTCGCGTCGGCATAGGGCGCTTCAAGTTTTTTCAGTTCCGCTGCGTAAACCGCGAGGCGGCGTTCCACTGCCTTGAGCGTTCCGACGGGATCGGTAAGGAACGCGTCGTTTTTTTGTTTGTTCCAGTCGCTGAAATCGAGTTCGCGTCCCAGGTATTCATATTTGGCTCCGGGAGCTTCGCCCGGCGCTACTTCGACCGCTTCATTTTTAAGCAGGGTAACCTGTACGCCCTCGGATTCCACATCTACGATGCCGTCCGCAACGGCAAGAAGTACGGAGCCGTCCCGTCCGGCAAATATGGTGAACTCGGTTCCCCGTACTCCGGCGACCATGCTGTTGGTCCGGATTATCGGGGAACGTCCGGCGGCTCTGTTCAGTTTGTAGGAAACGCTTCCGGCGGTTGTCGCAAGAACCGGTCGGCTGTCGGTTCCGGCTCCGGTGCTCGTATAGGAAAAGACTGAATTGCCGGAAACGCGTATTCTGCTTCCGTTGTCCAGTACCATTTCCACCGTTCCGTCTTGTCCGGTCAGTACCGTTTCACCGTACGTTACGGTGCTTCCGAAATCAACGGGCCGAAGGCTTCCCGAGGTATTCTGGATTGAGGCGTTTCCTTCAACGTATTCCACAAAAGCTTTTTGTGCCGACAAGGGCGTGAGCATGAGGGTTGTAGCGAGAACGACGGTTAACAGTGATTTTTTCATTGTACCGGCCCCTTTATTCCGCGGATACGGGGATATCCGCGCAGTGCACGCTCAAGGAGAAGATAGAAGGTTCCTTCTCCGGTTTTCAGCGTTACGAGGGAGGTATCTTCGCCGGTATACCGGGCGAAGAAGTTTTTCATGTCGTAGCTATCCGCGAATGCTTGCCAGGAGTTGTCTGAAACATGTTCAACGGATTCAACGCGCGGACCGGTCATGGTAAAACCGGCTTCATGCAGGTTGTTCCAGTATGTGGCTACATCTGATTCAAGGTACAGTGTTTCCGTATCGAGCGCGAAGGGTACTTGTGCGAGTCCTTCTACCTTGTTTACCTCTCCCGCGTTTATTAGGTCAACAAGTTTCAGTACACCCCTGTCTGTCTGCGCGTATGGAGCGCTTGCGCAGGAGAAAAGAAGGACAAGCAGCGGTACGAGTATGTAGAAGGTTCCGGTTATTCTGATAATTCTCAAGGGTCTCCTCCTTGGTTGGTAGCACTATATAAAGTATAACACGTACACTCGTGGATGTTTACACTATTTTACTGCTGTTCACGGGTTACCGTGCACAACACCGTGCAGAACTGCCATTCAGCCGGGCCGGTGGCGAACCGTTGTTCGAGTGTCCGCCGGAATGTCTGTATGTCGTTGTCGTGAAGTTTCGCATGGAGCATGGCGCCGTAGGGTGAGTGTTCGGGGTCAAACCACCGCTCAATATCCTGCGGGGAGGGGCGCCGGGGTTCAATCATTTCGATGGTCTCACAGTGCACGCTTCTTTCCGGTGCGGTCAGTGTGTCCTGAAGGATCTGGCCATCCCAGGAAAACAGGGGGTTGTCGGTATCCGAGAAAAACGTTTTTTCCGCTTCAGAGATTCGTTCGCGGAGGGCCGGATCTTCTACCAGAGTGGACAGACGCATGCCCAAACCGGGGACGCGGACTGAAAAAACAATGCGTCCGCCGGGAACAAGAAAAGCCGTAGCGGCGGCAACAAAGCGGGAAATCTGTTCCTGTGTAGATCCGGGATCGCGTGAGAGTACCAGTTCAAAGGGATGGGGCAGGGTTTGCGGGGCGGGAATGCCGTCCGCTTCAACCAGAAAGACCGGTTTCTCAAGGTCGTCCAGGGAGGATGCGTATTGTTCAAGAATTGCGCAGGTTTTCTGAGCGCGGCATACCGCGGTTACCTGACCTTCCGGCGCCTTGCGGAGTGCGGTCCATACAAGAAGTCCGTCATCGGCATTGCAGACGAGAATCCGGCTATGCCGGACTATCCCCGCTCTTTCGGTGATTGTGTTCCGGATGGCAAGCAGACTGTCCGCCTTGCCAGAGTCGAGCCGTTTCGTCCATTCATCCCGCCGGGAGTCTCCGGGACTGAAGGTGAGAATCTCCGCCGGATTTTCCGAGCGCCCTTCAAGAAGGGCGGAAAGCTGTATTTCCCTGCGGGTCAGGACATCCGAGCGGATGGAGGCCTCGTATCCCTGTTCGGACGGGTTGAAAAAGATTCTGCCGGAAAGGGTGTCGGGAAGGTACTGCTGGGGAACCCAGTGTTCACGATAGCTGTGCGGGTAGAGATACCCCTGACCGTGACCGAATCCTTCTTTGTCGCGGTTTCCATCGCGCAGATGGTTGGGAACTTCGGCGTCTTCTTCTTCAACGGCGGCGAGCGCATCGAAATAAGCGAGGGAACTGTTGGATTTCGGTGCGGTTGCGAGATACAACGCGGCATGGGCAAGATGATACTGTCCTTCGGGAAGTCCGACCCGGTCAAAAGCTTCAGCACAGGACGTGACCACTGAAATTGCGTGAGGATCGGCAAGGCCGGTGTCCTCGCAGGCCGAAATGAGCATACGGCGGAAAATGAACGACGGGCTTTCCCCGGCAGACATCATGCGGGCAAGCCAGTAGAGCGCGGCGTCCGGGTCTCGTCCCCGGAGCGATTTTATAAAGGCGCTGATCACGTCGTAGTGGTAGTCGCCGTCCCGGTCATACAAGACCACTTTTTTTTGAATGCTTTCCTCGGCCGTTTGTCGGTCAATCACGATCCTGATGCCGGGTTCGGGCGGCCAGGAGGGAACGGAGGTTTCAATCGCGAGTTCGAGCGCGTTGAGCAAACTCCGCGCGTCTCCGGAAGCGGTTTCAACCAGATGAGCAAGGGAATCCTCGGTGAACTCGACAGCCCATTTCCCGTATCCACGCTCCCGGTCGGCAACGGCGGCGAGCGCGGCCTTTTCAAGATCGTCGCCGGTGAGGGGTTTGAGCTGAAAAACCCGGCTCCTGCTCACAAGGGCCTTGTTTACTTCAAAGAAGGGGTTTTCGGTGGTTGCACCTATAAGAATTATGGTTCCGTTTTCTACCCAGGGAAGGAGGGCATCCTGTTGGGACCGGTTCCAGCGGTGTACTTCGTCAACAAAAAGAATGGTCCGTTTTTCATACAGGCGTCGCCGTTCGTCCGCTCCGGCGATCGCTTCACGGATTTGCTGGACTCCGGCGAGTACTGCGTTGAGGGTAATGAAACTGCTTTTTGTGTGATTGGCTATAACCCGGGCCAGGGTGGTTTTACCGGTGCCGGGCGGTCCGTAAAAAATGACGGATGAAAGACGGTCGGCCTGAATGGCACGGCGTAAAAGCCGGCCGGGACCTATGAGGTGGTCCTGGCCAATGAACTCGTCAAGAGTACGGGGTCGCATCCGCGCGGCCAGTGGTTCGTGACCCTCGCTTCCGCTACCCGAAAAAAGATCCACGTTTTGCTCCGTTTACTCCCGGTTCCATTCCTTGCGGGTGTCCGAATAGTATCCCCACAGTCCGTCTTCGAGGGGGTCCATTACCCCGACGTACAGAACATACTGGTTTCCCGCGGGAACAGGATCGGTAACAACAAAGGCGCTTAAAAGGAGCCAGTCATCCATGGTGCTGGAATACTGACTGCGTGCGCTGGTACTGATCGAACTTGCAGCGCTTTTCCCCGGTTCCTGGTAGGCTTCGGGTCGTCCGGAATCATCCAGAAGCACTTCTCCGTATCCTTCCGAGCAGGGGAGCAACAGGAGGCGCTTGCCCGCGACCTCCATGTAGGTAAGACCGTACACCGGTCCATCAGCGTCATGGGAAAACCGGGTCCAGACCGAGCCGTTGAAGTGCCACACGTATCCGCTGTTTGCTACGTACACATCGCTACCATTAACGGCAAGCGCGGTGAGGCTGGAAGTATTAACATCGGTGGTATTGGATATGACGGTTCCGGAGCTGTTATACACGGCACGGTTGGTAATGAAGTAATCCCCTTCAGCGTCAAGGAGGCGTTCACCGGAGCCCTTGTAGTATTCAAGTTCTGAACGAATTCCAGTCATCGTTCCGTCAGGAGCAATACGATGGGCAGACTGTATTATTCTGGCGCCCTCGGAATCGTCCATGCTGTCCTCGCGGAAAAAGAATATGAAACCGTTGCCGTTTTTTATGGCAAAACCGTTTGTCGCGCCGGTTACGGGTTCCCAACCGGTGCCTGTGTAGCGTTGAATGGAGTGAAAACTCCAGTCTGAATTCTGGAACAGACCGAACATGCTGCCGGTTCCGTCTTCGGTTGTTGTAGCGACTTGCGAGCAGCGGGATGCTCCCGAAGGAAGTGAAACCTTTCTCCAGTCGCCGATACCGCCGGTTCTGCTGTAGAGATTTCCGTTAGCGGTATACAATGATCCGTCATGGGAAACCAGGGTAAGAACTGTCCCCAAAACCGAGGGATCCTTGAGTTCGACTTCAGCTTCTACTGCCGAGAATATGGGATCCTCGGAGCAACCGGATGCGAGAACTGCAAGAGCTGCCGCTATAAAAAGAGTTTGTATTGTTTTACCCTGAAGGTGTTTCATATGTATTCCTCGTATTATCCAGGTTTTAGAAATGATACCGGAGTCCGACCATTACATCAAAAAAGTTTCCAACACGGTTGTCGCTGCTGGTATCATACCACTGCGGAACAAAGTCCCAGCTCAAATTCGCGCCGAAAGACCAGTCCGGCGAGTAGCGGTAATATCCGCCAATCTCCGGTTTGAGCATAAAACCGAAGTAATTTCGTGTACGGTAGGTTTGGTACATACCCCCGGCGGAAAATGACACGGGAACGTGTATCCGGTTGAAAACAAACTCGTAACTTGCCCGAATCGCCATCGGAAGGGCGAGATAGGTATTTTCACCAAGGGTTTGATTGAAAGAAAAGCCGAAGAAGCCGCCGAGCGACATCCGCGAAGTGATAAAACGCGAATACCCGATTCTTCCCGCTCCGCCCAGGTCAAGATTGGTGTCGGCTGTAATACCGTCCGGAGTAAGGTAAAACAACGGAACGGAAAGACCGAGATCAACATGTATGAACTGGTCGCCTTTTCTGATCGGATCGTAATCGAGAGAGGTTGACGGTGTCGTTGTCTGTGCACCGAGTGTTGCGGTGCCGGCCAGTGCCAGCAGTACCAGTAGTATGATGGATCGTTTCATTGGGACACTATACTCCATTTTTTCGGCTATTGTCTATCAAAGCTGTACATGGTACAACAAAGTACTGCTAAATCTGGTTACGCCAATCAATCATCAACAAGCGAGGTTATCATGAGTGCTACCATAATTGACGGGTATTCAATAGCGGCTTCTGTCCGTTCGCGCGTGGCTGAAGGTGTATCAAGGCTGACGGGCAAGGGTGTTCATCCCTGTCTTGCGGTCGTTCTTGTCGGCGACAATCCTGCCTCCGTTTCCTATGTTTCCGGAAAAGAGCGCGCGCTCAGGGAAGTAGGCATGAAAGACCGCACCATCCGTCTTCCAGCCGATACGGGAGAAAAGGAATTGCTGGAGCTGGTCGATTCGCTCAATCACGATCCGGACGTTCACGGGATACTGGTCCAGCTTCCCCTGCCGAAGCACATTAACGAACAGGCGGTAATCATGGCAATTGATCCGTCCAAAGATGTGGACGGATTCCATCCGGTCAATTTGGGCAATATGCTCATTGAACGGGAGTGCTTTTTGCCTTGTACGCCGCACGGCGTTCTCGTTCTGCTGCGTGAAACCGGTATAACAACGGCCGGAGCCCATGCCGTTATTGTCGGACGGTCAAATATTGTGGGCAAACCGCTTTCCGTGCTTTTGGCCCGCCGCGACTGCAATGCCACCGTGACCGTGTGCCATACCAAAACCCGCGATCTCGCCGCCATAACCCGCCAGGCGGATATCCTCATCGCCGCGGTGGGCAGTCCCCGCATGATTTCCGCCGACATGATCAAACCCGGCGCCGCGGTGATAGATGTTGGTGTTAACCGCGTTGCGGATGACACTGCGAAAAACGGCTATCGCCTTGTGGGCGACGTTGATTTTGCGCCAGCCTGTGAAGTTGCTTCCGCCATAACGCCGGTCCCCCGCGGAGTCGGTCCCATGACCATCGCCATGCTGATGGAGAATACGCTTGAAGCCGCGTTGCGGACCCTTCGTTGAGCAGGATTATTGAAAATTGGAGAACAACGCTTTGGTAGATATTCAGAGTGAACATGACGATCGCGACATCCCCCTGAAAAAGGTAGGGGTAAAGGGCTTGCGGTATCCCGTACACGTCCTGGATCGTGACCATTCGGTACAGCATACGACTGCGGATGTGAGTCTGTATGTGAACCTCCCGCGTCATTTCAAGGGAACGCACATGAGCCGTTTTATCGAGGTGTTTCATGAACACCGTGAACGTCTTTCAATGCCGCATTTCCTGAAGATGCTCGAAGAAATCCGGGTTTCACTGGAAGCTCCTCGCGCGTTCGGTGAATTGTCATTTCCGTATTTTATAGAAAAGAAAGCACCGGTTTCCGGGCAACCTTCCATCATGTCGTATGATTGCTCTTTTGAGGGGTCGGTATCACAATCCGGCGGAAGCTTGTTTTTTGTGTCGGTTGCCGTACCGGTACAGACGGTCTGTCCCTGCTCGCGCGCTATCAGCGCGTATGGGGCCCATAACCAGCGAGGCATAGTCCGGGTCAAGGTTCAGCTCGGGCCTTTCTTCTGGATGGAAGATCTGGTCGCGCTTGTTGAGGAATGCGCTTCCAGCGCGGTGTATTCGCTCCTGAAACGCGATGACGAAAAGTATGTAACCGAGCACGGGTATGACAATCCCAAGTTCGTGGAAGATCTTGTGCGCGACGTAATTCTTGCCATTCCCCGCCTCGGGGAATTCCCCTGGTACAGTGTGGAAGCCGAGAATTATGAGAGTATTCACAATCATAACGCCTTTGCGTCCGCTGAAGTCTCCAACAGCGGTAATGGGTTGCTGACTCATTACGAGGATGATCACCGGCGATGACATTTTTTGTGGAAACCTACGGTTGTCAGATGAACCACGCGGAATCGGCTTCGGTTGCCGCCCTGCTTGAATCACGCGGATGGACCGCAAGTACGGACTCCGATACTGCCGATCTGGTCATTATAAATACCTGTTCAGTCCGCATAACGGCAGAGACCCGGGCTGCCGGACGTATCGCCTATTACGCGGCAATCAAGAAGAAACGTCCTCTTGTCCTGGTCGTCATGGGCTGTATGGCTGAGCGCCTCCACGACACGCTTCGCAAAAAATATCCGGCGGTGGACTATGTTGTCGGCATGTATGAACGCGACATTTTCTCCGATCTGTTCAGTGCCCTGGAATCCGGGATCCCCTATGTCCCGGTAGATGAAAAACCCGCCGCGGCATATCATTTTGCCGCAAGTTCCCTGGAAAAAGGCGCGTTTCAGTCGTTTGTGCCCATCATGAACGGATGCAATAATTTTTGTACTTACTGCATTGTACCCTATGTTCGGGGCAGGGAAGTTTCCCGCGATTTGAGCGAAATACTTGCGGAACTTGATCTCCTTGCCGACCGGGGGGTACGGGAAATAACCCTGTTGGGTCAGAATGTCAATTCGTACCGATATCCGGATCCGGATACGGGAACCGTTCTGGACTTCCCGGCGCTTCTTGAACGGGTCTGCCGGAAAATTGAAGAACGAGGTGTCATTCAATGGGTCCGGTTCACCTCGAGTCATCCCAAGGATTTTTCTGACGAGCTGATAGAAGTTATCGCCCGGGAAAAGGCCGTGTGCAACATGATTCATCTGCCGGTACAGAACGGTTCAAACCGCATACTCAAAGCCATGAACCGCAAGTATACCCGGGAAGAGTATCTTGCTCTTGTTGGACGCATCCGTTCCCGGATTCCCGGGGCAACCCTGTCAACGGATATTCTCGTCGGGTTCCCCGGAGAAACAGAGGAAGATCTCGAAGATACCCTGTCCCTCATGCAAGCCGTATCCTATGACGCCGCGTTCATGTACCATTACAACCCGCGGGAAGGAACGGCAGCGTTTGATTTGCCCAACCGTATTCCCGATGATCTGAAGAAAGAACGACTCGCACGGGTTATCGAACTGCAACACCGGATGAGCCGTGAGCGTATGCGGGCCCGGGTAGGCACCGGGGCGGTTGTCCTTGTCGAGTCGGTTTCCCGCAACAATCAGGATGAATTGTTCGGCCACACGGAACTTGGCGATATGGTCGTCTTTTCCGGCAAGCAGGATCTTTCCCTGGTGGGACACTTTGTATCGTGCCAGCTGACCGGCTTGCGCGGACGAACGTTCCGTGCGAAAATACTTGAAAACGGAGGCTCGGCATGCTCTTCAAACTGATATTTTTTCTGTTATGTCTGGTTATTGCGCTGTTTTTCATCGGATTTAATCTTGAAAACCGCTGCGATGTGTCCATCATCTTTCACACCTTTAAGGACGTTCCCGTCGTTCTCAGCCTGCTTGCCGCCTACGTAGTCGGCGCGTTCAGTGTGATTCCGTTTCTGTTCGGTCGGCGAAAAAAGAAGAGTCCGCCCGCTGTAAAGGAACCGAAGAAAAAAGAGGACAAGCAAAAGAATGTCCCGAAGAACGGACCTCAAATTCCGATAGTATGAAGCTTCGCGCTGTTTTCCTCACCTGTTGCATTGTTATGTTGCTCGACCGGCCGCTTGCTGCGGTTTCTCCCGAGATACAGAAACTGGTAATCAGCGCTTTTTCCGAGAAAGACACCGTCTCCATGGACAAGAGTCTTCAGAAAGCGGCATCGAAGGCAAGTCTGCCGGAAGACAAAAAATATGTGTATACGGCGTTGGCCTCCCTCAGCGAGCGATCCGGAAATTCTGCTGATGCGTTTGAACAATACCGTACCGCAGCGCTTGCCATTCCCGGCACCCGCGATGATTCGCTTTTCCTTGACGCTGTGCGCTGTGCTCTTGCCGCCAATGATACGGAAACGGCAGGGGAGATGGTTCGGGCCGTACTTCTTTCATCTTTTGACGAGGGAATTCTTCTGCGGGCCCGGGTGTATTCGGCATGGATTCAGCTGGCTTCGGGAGACCGGGCCAGTGCGTTGGAACTGTTGCGAACATTCGCGGCCAGCCCGCAATTCAATGCGTATGCACCGGCCATTCTTTTCACGCTCTGGTGGAGCGGTCGGGATACCGTCGCGGGCAAGACACTGCAGGAGACGTATTATGCGTCTCCGGAAGCCGCTGCAGCCCGGGGGGAAATCCTCGTGGGACCGTCGGCTTTCTGGTATCTCATGGAACGTGATGGAGTTCCCGGCTTTGCGGTGGCAGACAAGACGCCTGCCGATGAAGCTCCACCAGCAAAGACACCGGAAGAAACGGCTAACCCCACTGAAACTAGTGAGCCGCTCCCCGCTGTGTCCGGTACGGGAGCCTGGCAGCAAACAGGTTTCTTCAGAAACCGTGAAAACGCGGAAAGCCTCGCGGAGGTTTTGCGGCAGCGTGGTTTTTCACCGGTAGTACGGGAAGATACGCGCCCGAGCGGAACCGTCTACTATGCAGTTCTCGTGCCGGATGACGGGACGACTGCGGCGCGGCTTAAAGACGCCGGTATTGACAGTTATCCGGTAAAATAGTCAGGGTTTCGGCGAAAATTCGACCGGATCGGCTACAGAAGATCGAATTCCTTCCATTGACACCAGTATTTCCGTGAGAACAAGTTTTTTTCTACCGGTATCAGGAGTATCAGTCTCTATGGATGCAATGAAGAATGTGGTATGGGCATCTCCGGTACTGCTCCTGAGCTGGAGTACCGTCTGATCCTTGATGGTCATGAGCGCATAATTGCCGGTTTCAACGGTGTTGATCGTTTTATACGAGTAGGTTTGGGCGTTAAATTCAAGCTCCTGTCCGTCCGATGATACCCAGGGAGCGTCCGGTTCCGTCAGCAGTGTTCGAATCCGGCTAACTGTTACGCTTTCCTGTTCCTGCGGTGCGAATGAGGTGGCCGACATTTTCCGGTAGGTGCCGTCCCAGTCGGATGCTACTCCGATTTTCAGTTTGACATTTTCAAGAACCTTGATCTTTATCTCGTCGATACCGGTTAATTCGATATCAATCATGCGACGGATGCTCGCGATGGACTTGTTGCGAGTTGTCAGATAGGCCCCGTATCGGCGGGGAGAGCCGGATTCGCGGATAAATACTTCCTGTACTGACTTGCTGTGAAACGTTATTTCCCTTTTTTGTGTATCAAAAAAGAGATACCGTGCTCCCTGACGTCCGGTGGAAGCCGGAAGATACCACAAACCATTAAGAAAATCTTCAAAAGTCTCGAGATTTGCTCCCTGCAGTTGGCTTACCAGGCGGCTTTCAAGACGCTTGCCCGGTATCCGGGACTCGGATACCTGTTCATAGTGCTTGCTCCGGCGGTTCCAGCGGTAGATTCGCTCTATCTGGTCAAGAGTATCAGGAGAACCGGGATCAGAATTGTAGGTGTGTATGGCAAAACTTTCCCCCGAGGTGACACCGAGATTATAGGCGTCGGACCGCTCGACATCCTTGATGGATATGGGTCCGTCGGAACGGAGATCCGCGATGGTATTCAGTGTCGGCGCGCCGATTCTTTCAGTTTCCGGGAGAAATACGGACAAGGCATGGTTATTGTCGCTGGTCATGCCGGACACAATGACGGGATTGGACCGGTCTCCCAGCAAATCGGTGGAATAGAGCAAGAGTGTGCGTGCCTGGGTAATGCTCGTGGTAATTTCGGGTAACCGCGAATATTCACCGGTTATGGGGTTTTGTATACCGGCAACCAGAAACACATTGGCTGATCCGGCTTTCCTGATGGCGCATATCTGGTCCATTACACCGTCACGGTTTATGTCCAGAGACAACGCCTGAAGAAAAATCTCGTTGTTTTCCAACAGTACCAGGGGCTGAATGCGTGACTCGTCAAATGCGGCAGATTCTGCAATTCCGGGCGAGAATCCTTCACGTTCCGATGTATCTGCGGGCACGATGGTTTTCGGAGACCGACGAGTTTCATTTTGGGAGGAAAGTTCCGGACGTTTCACCAAAAGCCAGATAAAAAGCAACGCAAGTGCGGAAAAGAACAGTGTAATGAGTATTTTCTTCATGAATGTCCCCGGATTACCGGTTTTCGCTCGTTTCTTCCCGGTTATCCCGCGCGTTTTTCATTTTACGTGCGGCAGGAATACCGACGGCGAGCAGTGCGATAATCAGAAGAGATAGTAGCACGACAGAAAGGGGTACGGGTAGGGGGTCGTCTTCCGGTCGGGCGGAATTTACGGTCTTGTCATCTGAATTGGTGGAGTCTCGGTCGTCATTTTCCATGGCAACAGTACCCTCGGGGGTTTCTTCGGCACGGGGTGTTTCGGCGGTTTCAAGAATCGCGGAAAAAAGTTCTCCGCTTGTTTGTATCACCTTGTCCTGGATGTCCATATCAAGGGTAATCTCGTACCATGAATCGTGCGGTATCACCCGGGCTTCGGCAAGGTAGGGGCTTTCATAGGATTCCTGTAAACCGGCATACCGTGAAGACCACGGGGCTTCATGGCGCAAGTCGGTCAGGAGCAGGAGAATCTTGTAGCGGTTGTTGGGCGCGGTGGAATCAAGGTCTTTTTTCAGACTGTCGAGCGCCAGTCCGATGTCGGTGTAGGGTCCGTCCGGTTTAATGGAATTTATGGTATTAATAACGGTCTGGCGGTCGGTGTCGGATTGTATTGTGAGAGAAAGCAAATGGTCTGTTTCGCCGTAAAACTGGTAAATGGAAATAAAATCGCCGGGTATAAGGACCTGTTTGGCAAGATAATCGCGTACCCAGGGGTGCATGCTTTCAAATTTGCCCGGTTCTTCCATAGAGAGTGATTTGTCTACCAGGATGTATATATCTACCGGGATGGTGCGTTCGCCGGCAAATGCCGTCAGAGTGACAACGATGAGCAGAAACAGGACGAATACTTGCTTACATGGTTTCATTCGATCAACCCCCGTTAATCCAGTCTATACTATTATCGGGTTTTTTGCATCTTTCAAAAAAAAAAAAATGCTTTACATAATTAGGACTATGATTATAATAAAGTTAGTGACCAGCTACGTTGTTTTATAAAGACTGTTTGATATAAGGAGATGATTATATGGCAAGCATCGATCTGCCCCGGAGCCCTAATGTATTCCATCCCGAGAAACCCAGTGCTGTAGGTTCAAGAAACTCGCTCGCACAGGATTATCGCGATCAGCAAAAAGAAGTTAACCAGCTTCTTGAGGAAGAAACCAACAAAGTACTGCATCACCTCAATGCCAAACTTCCCAAGGAAGTCCTTGAGCGGCTTGATGTTATGGGTGGTGTCAAGGAAAAACTGTATAACTACTTTAATCAGAACTACCAGAACATGTTCAACCGGTACATGGTAACCGCTGAAGATGAAATGGTGAAAAAGGTCCGCGGTTTTGTGGATCGTGAGGAAATGAAAGTCCTCAATCGGTATACTCCGAAAGAAATCGCCATTTTGCTCGACGAAGTCGGCGGTGCAGACAAATTCAATACCGGTGAAATTGAAAAATCCATGGTCAACATGTATGGACACCTGCAGGGACACATCCAGCGGGGCGTCAATGACCTTGAAACTCTTACCAACTCCTTGCTTCGTCAGAAGACCGATGTTGGTGCCTTCGTTCGCGGTGAAAATGCCTATTCAATCGTCAAGTGCGCGTTCAAGGATAATATTTACAAGCCCAAGACCGTAACGGACGTAAAACTCTCCGTAAATATTCTCGATTCCGAACTGATCAGTCCCATTTTCCAGTACCAGGCTACCGTTGAGTACCTGATCAAGGATCTGCTTGCCAAACACTATATGGACGAGATCGACAAGACAATCGAGCAGCTGAAAGACGAACGGATCGACCAGGGTCTCGAAGAACTCTCCGACGGCGAGATCATCTTTGAAAAGATGAAAAGAGTTACCAATTTCACCGATGACGATGTTGATAATCCCAAGAGCCGCCGGTACACAGTTATTGCCAAGGACCTCATGGAACGCATCAACAATCTCCGCGCGGAAATTGATCCCGAGACCTTTGACCAGCTCAATATTCGTGAAAATCTCAAGAAGATTATCGATATGGAAAACATCCGCAACCGCGGTTTCAACACGGCGGTCAACTCGCTTACTTCCATCCTCGATACATCCAAGATGGGATACCAGTACATCGAGAACCTGAAGAATGCCCGTGAACTCATTCTCCGTGAATATGACGACACGAACCAGGCTCTTCTTCCCGACGAACGGTATCAGATCCGCCTGCGCTACTACGACAATGCACAGCTGAATGAAGAGCGCAAGGCATACGAAGTGATGATCCGCTCATTCGAAACCGAAGTTGAGCACCTCTGGGATGTTCTCAATACCCGGTATGAAGATTCCAAGTTCCTTACCCGTGTAACTGATTTCAATGACCTTGCCAAAATCTACAAGAAGAAGATTCGCAAGAACGTCAAAGAAAAGACCGGTGATCCGCTCTATGAAGATATCGCCAAGGTTTGGGACGAGATTTCCTTTATCAAGCCCGCCGAAACCGAAGTTGAGCGCATGAACCGGACCTTCATATACGAGAAGGACAAACTCCGCAAGCGCCTCATCATAATGCGCGACAAGCTCAAGACCATGTACAACTATCAGTATCCTATCGAGCGCCGTGTTATGGAAGAACGCCTTGACTTCCTTGATCGGGAATTCATGAAGTTTGACTACATTATCAACCCCTTCCATCTCCAGCCCGGATTGCTTTTGGATGTCGACATTACCTCAATCAAGCGCAAGAAAGCGACGCTTGACGGTATGGCCAACGTGCTAAACGAGTTCCTCCATGGTGTTTCCAAGGGATTCCAGGATGCAGCGTTTGCGTCGTTCAGCCGCCGCCGTTCAACGGTTCGCGCTGATATAGCGCAGACTTTTGTCGCTGATAACGATGAAGATCCCGTCGCCGGTGAGGCTCCCGGTCGCCAGCAGTATCTCGATATGCTCAACGATGATACTCCCGCTGTAGCGCCCGCTGCCGAAGCGGTTCAGAAAGCTCCTGCAAAGCGCGGACGTGCTGCCGGAACGAAGACTGCCAAAAAAGGTGTCGTGGACAGCGGACGCGGACGACGCGGACGTGCTCCTGCAGCCAAAGGCAAGAAAGGAATTCGTGAGCTTTAATTGGTGAACTGACTATGATATAAAACCCCCGAAAACGGTATGTCTTTGCGTTTCGGGGGTTTTTTGTTTTTTTTCTAGTGTAAAGATTCAAATGCTGTATACTGTACAGCAAAGAGGAGGAAGGAATGGTGGAACCGTCGAGCTTTTATACCCGTCTCGCGAGCAGAAAGGGTTTTAATACGTCAGTACGACATATAACCCGTACTCTTGATATCCTGGATTCACTCGGTCCCAAAAAGAATGCAGCGGACCTCATTAACAGCATGATAATCGATAAGGATTTTGATGCTGAACAGACCCAGGCAACCGTACATATGCTGTTGGTTGAAAAGGGTGGTTATACAACCGTTGCGCAGAATATACCCGAGGTTACCGGTGACGCGGAATCGTTGGTTAAAGAAGTTTCGCGCTGGAAAGCAGTTGATCTCGTTGTCGGGTATCACCATCCTGATCTCGGTTTTATTGTTGTGAATCCCAAGAATCCTGAAAGTGCTTCGGTGATTGCCGGCTTCCGAAAAAATGAACTTGTTGTAGTATATGCCGGGTCAACGGCTTCTTCAAAAAACGCGGTTACCGGCGCTGAAGCGTTGATAACGCTTATTTCCGGTCAAAAGACTACCGTGCCGTCAGCAATGCTTAACGGTCCTTTCGTGTATACCGCCCCCAGAAAACCGGCGGCACCAAAAAAGGCACCGGTAAAAGCGCGGAAAGGTGCGGCGCCTAAAGTTTCCACAACAACCACTTCTGTTGCTTCTGCGCCTGCTGCTTCGACTCCCGCTCCCGCACCTGCTCCGGCAGTTGCTGGACCCATGAGGATGTCTCCGCTGGTATCCGTTGTTGTAAGCAATGAGCTGTTTCATAACGGAAACGTGGAAGCCTGGAAGCGCATTATCCGCAGCTACAATGCAAAATACCCCAATCTTCAGGTAAGCGTTTACTATGACGGCGAACGCATTGTTGATATCAACACCCTTTTTAAATGGGGAAAGGTAAAGCATGGAAGTTGTATCCAGTTCTGTGTTTCCGGTGAGAATATACAGGATCTTGCGAAGCTTTCCCGTTACTTCCGTCAGGGCGCAAGCCCCCAGTTCGAAGCGTTCCTCCATGGTTCGCCGGACACGGTCATGAATTTATTCTAGGAGTCAGATATGAGCATAACGTCGTCAATTCATTATTTTAGCCAGAAAGAAACAGTCAACAAAAAAACGGACAAGACCCTGCTGGGGATCCGCGGCCGGCAGGCGAACGAGTTTGCCGAACTGGGACTTCCAATTCTGCCGGGATTCATTATCGACTCGAAAGCTGCATCGGCGCTCGAAGGAGAGGCGGTCTACCGTACCATTTTGCCGTATCTGAAGAAATGCAGCGCGCTTGTCGGTAAAGAATACGGAAATATGGAGAATCCCCTGCTGGTGAAGCTGGTTATTTCTCCCAACCTCGCGATAACAACCTATCCAACCCTGCATAACTTCGGACTGACCCGCGAAACCATCGCCGGATTCGAAAAGTGGGTCGGTAAAAATTTCGCCGCTCACGAAGTTCTCTTTTTGCTACGGGGTATCTTGCAAATTCAAAAGCAATGTTCCGAACTTGAGGAACGCAATGTTGAAATTACGGCAATTACCGCGGCCTTGAAAGAAATTGCGAAAGAAATGGGACTGGATAAAGTCGCTGTTTCCGGAAGTGACATCATGCAAAAGTATGAGCACTTGCTCCCCTCCGGGTTTTTTGAATCCGCGGAGAAACAGCTGGAAATATCCCTTAAATTGATCAGTCGGGTTCTGTCTCTTGATGAACAGAACGATGAAGACACCGCGATCATGATTCAACCCATGGTATACGGAAACTACGGCAAAGGATCCAGTTCGGGATCATTCTTCAGCCGCAACATAGTTACCGGTGAGAAAAAACTTCAAGGCAAGTTTTTTGAAGAGAAATTCGACGATATCAATGCCGCGGGAAAAGATATCAACAAGATTGACGCCGCTTCTCTCAAGAAGCTTCAGCAGATTGCATGGATGCTCGAAGACGAGAGCAAAGATATTCGTCAAATCCGGTTCACAATCGAGAACGGAAAACTCTGGCTCATCGAACAAAAATCAGTGCAGTCCAAGAGCACCATCTCCCTGATACAGCTCCTGCTGGATCTGAACAAACGTAAAATTGTGGATGACGCGTATGTAGTCAAGACGGTCAAACCGGGCATCCTCAACGAGATTCTCCATCCGGTAATTGATAGTACCAGTGTCAAAGACCTGCGAAGTGTATCAGGCGGTATCGCAGGCGCTCCCGGTGCCGCTGTTGGCCGGGTGTATTTTACTGCGGATTCCTTGATAGACGCACAACGTATTGCCCGCCAAAATGGTGAAGATACCCGGTGTATCCTTTGTATGCCGGCCACCTATGCCGGTGATGTTAAAGCAATCGAAGTTGCCACGGGTGTTCTTTCCAATGAAGGCGGATATTCCGCTCACGCCTCGGTTGTTGCCCGACAGTATGGAAAGATTTCCCTGGTTCGTCCCGACATGATTATTCGGGGAAACAAGGCAATTCTTGACGGTAAAACCATCAATGAGGGAGATTATCTCACCCTAAATGTGCCGTACTACGGCGAGTCGGTTGTTTATTTCGGTTCTGCACGACTCATAGAACCTGATCCTGAAAGCTCAGGACTACTCGAATTTATCAGACTTACCCGATCCTTTATCCAGGATTTCCATGTACGTGCCAATGCTGACAGCCCCCGTGACGCGGCTCTGGCACTCGAGTTTGGCGCAGAAGGAATCGGCCTTTGCCGGACCGAGCACATGTTTTTCAATGAAAACAGGATCAACGTATTCCGGGATCTCATCCTTTCCGAAGATGAAACCGAACGCAGAAAGGTCCTTAAAAAATTGCAGAAAATGCAATGTGACGATTTTTACGGCATTTTCAAAGCAATGGCTGGCCGTGAAGTTACCATCCGACTACTTGACGCACCCCTGCACGAATTCCTGCCGCACAATGCTACGGAACTGGACACGTACATGAAGAACATGACCTACAAGGGAACAAAGAAGCCGGCAAAAGCATTAGTACAGGAAAAAATCAACGCACTTGCCGAAATCAATCCCATGCTCGGTCACCGCGGTTGCCGCATCGCGATTTCTTTCCCGGAAATATACGAGATGCAGGTACGCGCCATCTTTGAAGCGGCATATAAACTCCAAAAAGAAAAAATTACCGTTTTACCCGAGATAATGATACCGATAGTCATGAATTTCCGTGAACTCAAACAGATTGTGTACGGAAAGAAAATTGAAGGACACGCGTATCAGGGCATCATGACTATTGAGGAAGATGTCCGTAAAACACTCGGCGTCAAAAAATTGAATTTCCGTGTGGGAACCATGATTGAACTTCCCGCCGCTGCGCTTAGTGCCGGCGAAATAGCACGCTATGCCCAATTCTTCTCGTTTGGAACAAACGACCTCACCCAGACCACGCTTGGCCTTTCCCGCGACGACTTCAATTCCTTCATGCCTGATTACACGATGTATGACCTGGTTGACGGAAATCCGTTTGCGGTACTTGACCCGCGCGTCCGGGAACTCATCGAAATTGCTGTTGAACGCGGTGTAACTGCACGCCCCGGACTTTCCAAGGGCCTCTGCGGTGAACATGGAGCCCGTCCCGAAAACATTCGATTCTGTATGGATGCCGGACTTGACTACGTATCATGTTCCTCCTATTCGGTTCCGATTGCTCTGCTCTCCATTGCACAAATTGAATTGGAAAAAGCCGAAAAAGAAGGCCGTGTATTACAACCCCGAATAATCAAGACACCAACCACCCAAAAATCCACAGCCAAGGCCCAACCCGACACTAAAGCGAAACCCCCCGCGAAGGCGAAACCCCCCGCGAAGGCGAAACCGGTCGCTAAAGCGAAACCCGCCGTTAAAGCGAAACCCGCCGCGAAGGTGAAGCCCTCTGCAAAAGCGAAGCCCGCTGCGAAGGCCAAACCCGCAGCCAAGGCTCAACCCGACGCTAAAGTGAAAACCGCTGCGAAGGCGAAATCTGCTGCGAAATCAAAGCCCGCTACAAAGGCGAAACCGGCCGCGAAGGCGACACCCGCCGCGAAAGCAAAGGTGAAGCCTGCTGCAAAAGCGAAACCCGCTACGAAAGCGAAACCCGCTACGAAGACTGTGAAGTAATAAAAAGGAAGTAACGGACACCCCTGGTTCCAGTGAGCTGGGGGTGTTATTACTGCTATCAAAATTGTTGAAAAATCTTGCCCAAAAAGCATGAATTCCTGGCCATTCTGCCCTGATTTACTCTATATACCTCTCTGCGGGGAGGTATATATGTCACACCATTGCGGACGGTTGTCCGCTGGACGATTGGCCGCCGGACGCCCGGTCCGCCGGCCAACGTTCTGTCCCAATCCCGACTGCCCCTACCACAACCGGAAGCTCGCCCGGACGAGCCCCTGGTACTATCATTATGG
>MWCL01000039.1 GCA_002070025.1 Spirochaetes bacterium ADurb.Bin215 | reverse complement strand
ATCTTGTCAATCTCGATAATGAAGTCAATCTGCTTTTTAAAACGATCCGACGGAAAAATCATCATTGTACCCTTCTTTTACTCCGGAATATTCTCCGGTATCTGTTTTCCCATGCTTATTCGTGCTTCGACCGAGTAGCCGTTCTTGAGATAGAACTCTTTGACCTGTTCATTGCTTTCGAGTATCTGTAAATTTATCTTCATACAGCCTTTCGTGGCAAGTGCTTGCTCGGCATGACGCAGGAGCTCCGTTGCAACACCCCGCTTGCGGAAGGCAGGGGCTACGGCAAGAGAGTAAATCCAGCCGCGGTGTCCATCGTACCCGACCATTACGGTGCCGATCACTGTGTCGTCTTCAAGGGCAACGTATAGCATGTCGTCCACAGAAAGTTTCTTTTGAATGACCAAGTCCGGGTTGTTCCGCATGTCCGGATACCCGAATGCATTTTGCCACAGGGTCACTACGCCGTTGTAATGTGCGGTGTTGTTGTAAGCTGCGATTGTCATCGGTTATTCCCCTTTTTCAGAAAGCTCATCAAGTAACAGCAGAAACTGGTATTTTTCTGGCATGTTGGTGGATACGGTTTCTTCGTCGGTTTCATAGTTCTTCGCAGTGACAGAATGGAGAAAGGTAGTCTCTCCCTGATGCAGCAGATGAAAGGTTACCAGGGCGCGCGCCTTGTCGTTTTTTAGAAACACAATCTCGATATTGTAGAGTCCGTTTTCAAGATACAAAGAGCCGTACTCAACCTTTGTCACGCTGCCGTCCGGTAATTCGGTTACGGTAAATGTTTTATCGAGAAAAGCTTCTTCAACCGTGATTTTTCCGATATCGAATACGCCGGGTCGCAGCTGGATATACGATTTTTTCATTGCGTCCGGTAGTTCAGCCTGCGCAAAACACAGCGAAACCACAATAAAAGCGAGAGCCGCACCAACAATACATCGTTTCATATATCTTCCTTCTGAACGCACAATCACTGTATGCCGCCGTAATTCATGGCGGCCTTTCTGCCCATTTCGGCACCCTGCATCAGTGATTTCTGTATATTCCGTGACGCGATGTACCGCGTCGTGAATCCGCTCTGGAACGCGTCTCCGCATCCGGTAGTGTCTACGACCTTGTCGAGGGGTAGCGCCGGCTGGTAAAAGGTTTCACCGTCCCTGATGGCGATACTTCCTTTCGCGCCAAGCGTGAGAACGATTACGCCGGGAAAATCGCGCGACAGTTTCTCGAGTTCCTTCTGCTGTTCAGGCACACCGCCAAAGTACGCAATGTCAACCGTGTCCCGGCCCTTGAGCAGAATCTCGTAGGTATTGAAATGGAGAAAGTCAACGACCAGAAAATTGGAAGTGGATTTGCGTTCAAGCGCTGTTTCATAGTGCTTCCCGTCCGCATGGGTGGACCAGAGTTCAAAGTTGGCGATATAGTCCCAGTCGTCATCTGACATGGTAAACTCGTCATACACCCCGCCGGTCCAGGTTCCTTCCACACCGAACCGTTCACCGGACTCGTCGTTGACCAGCTGGTTGTTCGCCGTTGCGCCGGGAAGGCGGTACATATGGGAAGTATCAACGTGGCGCTTTTCAAAGAGTGACTGGATGGTGTCTCCCGCTGAATCGGTTCCGACGGCTCCGATGAAGGCGCTTTCAAGTCCGAGGTCGCTGAAGCGCACGGCCTGGTTCAGGGCATTCCCGCCGGGAAAATGGCGCCTCTGCTGCGGAAAATAGTCCATCGTCGCGACCGTAAAACAGGCAACCTTCATGGAATGCTCCTTTGTCAGGCTCTGGCATCTTGTTGCGCTCTCCAGCTGAACTCGGCTTTTCTCAGCCGGTCCATGATGGCCTTTCCGATTCCGGAGTCCGGTACCGGTTCGGCAAGAATCACCTCTATTGTATCATCGTCTTCAAAAGTATGCATGGCCTCGAATACATTGACCGCATACTCTTTCAGATCATGGGTGCGGGAAACCCGGATTACTTTGGCGAAACCGGCATCATGTTCTCCGGTAAAAGAAATGAGCCCCGCACGGGAACGGTCCGTCGCCAGGGTTGCCTCATCGGCAATAAGAAGCTTTTTTCGGGGGCTGTAGTGGGATTTGAGCATGCCGGGGGCGGCAATATCCGAAACCACCGGGCTTTCGTCGAAGGGGAGTACGGTCTCCAGATCTTCGCGGGTTATAACACCGTTTCGGAGAATCTGGAAGCCGGCAGGGGTCAGCCGGATAATGGTAGATTCAATTCCGACTGTTGTTTTGCCGCCGTCGAGGATGTAGTCAACATCCGGGAGTTGTTTTTTAACATGGGCTGCAGTGGTGGGACTGATACGGCCGAATTTGTTGGCGCTCGGTGCCGCGATCGGACGTCCGGAGACCTGTATCAACTCAAGCGCGATGGTATTATCCGGCATGCGGATTCCGACAGTCGGGAGCCCGGCGGTTACGATGTCGGGGACGAGCGGGCCTTTGGGCATCACGATGGTAAGCGGACCCGGCCAGAACTTTTCGGCGATGCGGAATACCCGGGGGTCAGCTTCCGCGACAAGGGTAGACATCTGGTCAAGATGGGCAATATGCACAATGAGCGGATCGAACGACGGGCGTTCCTTCAGTTCGAATATGTGCGCGACGGCCTGCGGGTTGAGCGCGTCCGCTCCGAGCCCGTACACGGTTTCCGTGGGAAAGGCAACGAGTTTGCCCTCGCGGATGCAGTGCGCTGCGTGTTCGACATCACGCCCGGTGTTCATGCGGGACACTCCGTATTTCATTGAGAAAGAGCAAACCGCCGGCGAGGCTCATCAAACTGGCGAGGAGTATCGCGGACGTAAACGAGGTGAAATGGTCATAGAGCGCGCCGCCGCTCAGGGGGCCCGCGATTCCGGCGATGGCATACCCCATGAATACATGGGGATACACGGTGCCGAGATTGTGAATACCGAACAATTGCGCGGTTTTTTTGGCAAAGAGCACAAAGTTACCGCCGAAACCGAAACCGGTACATACGACGAGGAAAAGATAGAGCGCGTTATTCAACGGAAACAACGCAAGAGAGGCAATCGCGACCGACTGAAAGAGGAGGGCAAGGACAATGCTTTTTCCGGCTCCGAAGTGGTCACTGAACAGGCCCCAGAGAATTCTGCCCAAGAAGTTCGCGACGGCAAAAAACGCCACACCGAGAATGAGAATATGCGCTGATATGCAATACTGACCGCCGATCAGGCGGAGGCTTCCGATAATGAGGAGCCCGGCGAAGGTTCCCAGAAAAATCCCGGCAAACAATTTGACAAAGGGTTTCGTCCTGATGAAATCGGACGCTTTTGCGTGCGGCTCGGCTCTGCCGGGGACCGGGGGTACCTGGCGGATGAAGGTGGAGAGCGCGATTATGACGAGACCGTATACAATACCGATGAATTTGAATAACTGGAGGACGGTGTAGCCGTTTACGAGAAGGATTTCGGCGATTTGTGAAAGAAACACGGCGCCCAGACCAAACCCTGCGGCGGTTATACCGGTAACGAGACCTTTCCGGTTCGGAAACCATTGCACCGGGGTGGTGAGCGCGACCCAGTAGCCGAATCCGGTCGCCGTCCCGGCAAAGAGGCCGATTCCGAGCAGAAGAATGAAGAAGTTCCCGTGTGAAAAACTCGCGATGGTGTACCCGCAGAGAAAGAGAATGCCAGAAATATAGCCGAAATACCGGTGCATGATCCGCTTTCCGAGCTTTCCGGCGAAAATCATCGTGAGCGGGAATATCGCTATGAGGACGCCGAACAAAATTTGTGACTGAAAAACATGAAAGTGATAGTGTTCAATCAGTTCCGACGCGATGATGCTCCAGGCATACACACTGCCTATACACAACATGATAAACAAGCAGGCAATTACCGTTAGAATCCTGTGCATTACACCCCCTGAATACGGTTGGTTGTGAACGGTATGCCTGATAGTACCGAAAATGGACGGTTGATTCAATCTTGAGGAGCGTCCGGTTAGAAAAAAACACCCGCAACTTATTGCAAATGCACCCCGGTGCGGTATACACTCGAATGAGATTATCAGGGGAAGAACAAACATGACACAGGGTTTTGACAATGAGCTATATGTAACGGAACAGGCGGCGTGCATCCGTAACCGGATGAAGCAGTTTGACTGCCGTCTGTATCTTGAATTCGGCGGAAAGCTGCTGAACGACTTTCACGCGGCGCGCGTACTGCCCGGCTATGACCCCAACGTCAAGATTCGTCTCCTCAAGGAACTCAAGGATGACGCTGAAATAATCCTCTGCATTCATGCCGGTGATATTGAACACCGCAAGATACGGGCGGATTACGGTATTACCTATGATGCCGACGCCATGAAGCTTATCGATGATCTCGGGGAATGGAATCTTTCAGTGGGATTCGTCGTCATTACGCGCTGGGAAAATCAGCCGGCAGCCAAGGCCTTCAAGACCAAGCTGGAAAACCGGGGTATCCGGGTTTATTGTCATACTCCGACCAAGGGCTATCCTACCGATATTGACCGTATTGTCTCGGACGAAGGGTACGGCGCAAATCCCCGCATCGAAACCACCAAGCCGCTCGTCGTGGTTACCGGTCCCGGTCCGGGTTCCGGCAAGATGGCGACCTGTCTTTCACAGATTTATCACGATCACAAGATCGGCATCAATGCCATGTATGCAAAATTTGAAACATTCCCCATCTGGTCCCTTCCGCTCAAGCATCCGGTAAACCTTGCCTACGAAGCGGCGACCCTGGACCTCAAGGACTTCAATCTGATCGATCCCTTCCATCTGGAAGCGACCGGGGAGACCGCGGTCAACTATAACCGCGACGTGGATTCATTCCCCATACTCAAGGCCATTCTGGAACGTATTACTGGATCTTCCGAAATCTATCGTTCTCCGACGGATATGGGCGTAAACCGGGCCGGTTTTGCCATTATTGACGACGAAGCTACCCGTGAAGCGTCAAAACAGGAAGTAGTGCGGCGGTACCTGCGGGTGTCCTGCGAGTTCATGATGGGCATGACCGACGAGAGCACGGTAAACCGTGCAGACCGGCTGCTCAAAGAGCTGTCGATCGGTGTTGAATACCGGCCGGTTCTCGTTGCCGCACGAAAGGTTGCCGAAGAAAGTTCGGCGCAGGGTGAAACGACTGCCGAAAAAGATTCTTTCGATACAGTTAATTGTGGTGCGGCGCTCGAGCTGCCGACCGGCGAGATCGTGACCGGCAAGAACTCGCGGCTTCTCCACGCGGCAACCGCCGCGGTCCTGAACGGCATCAAGACCCTTGCCGGCGTTCCGGACAACATCCAGCTCCTTTCCCCGCTGGTTATCGAAGCTTTGGGAAATTTCAAGCGGAAAACCATGAAGGGCAAGAGCGCGAGCCTCGATGTTGACGAAGCAATGATCGCCCTCGCCATCAGTTCCGCCCTGACACCCATGGTACAAACCTGCCTGGATCATCTCCATGAATTGAAAGGCTGCCAGATGCATCTGACCCATTTCCCCACACCGGGTGATGAAGCGGGTTTGCGCCGGCTCGGAGTAAACCTTACGTCAGATCCGGTATTCGCGTCCCACCGGCTGTTTATAGAATAGAAAACGCGCCTTTCGGCGCGTTTCCCAATCTCTTTCGCTACAGCGTATCAGCTCTTAGTCTTGTTTTTTTCCATCCTTGCCCAGGTGTCCCGAAGGGAGACAGTCCGGTTAAATACCGGCAGATCGGCGGTCGAGTCGGGATCCGCGGTAAAGTATCCGGTCCGTTCAAACTGCCAGTACTGCCCCGGCTCTGCCTCTGAAAGGCAGGGTTCCACAAAGGCATGATCAAGAACGGTCAGGGATGACGGATTCAGGTTGTCGAGGAAGGTCTTTCCCGGTTCTACTTCCATGGGACGTTCCGGAGCGAAGAGATGATCGTAGAGATGTACACGCGCGGGAACGGCGGTGTCGGCAAAGAGCCAGTGTATGGTTCCCTTTATCTTTTCACCGTTCGCGGGGTTTCCCCCCTTCGTTTCCGGCTCATACGTACAGCGTACTTCGACAACGTCACCGGCTTCATTCTTGACGCAACCGGTACAGGTTATAATGTAGCCGTACCGCAGACGGACCTTGGATCCGGGATAGAGACGGTGGTATTTGGGCGGCGGGACTTCCATGAAATCGTCGCGTTCAATGTACAATTCACGGCCAAAATAAATGGTGCGGGTTCCCGCGCTCTCGTCTTCGGGGTTGTTCACTGCCTCAAGCGCAACCGGTTCACTTTCATCAAAATTTTCAATTACCAGTTTGACCGGATTCAGTACCGCCATGGCGCGCAGGGCACGCTTGTTCAAGTCTTCGCGCAGACAGTGTTCGAGCAGCTGGATGTCGACCATGCTGTCGGTCTTTGAAACACTGATGCGGCCAAGAAAATCGCGGATCGATTCGGGTGTATATCCCCGTCGGCGCAAGCCGGCTATTGTCGGCATGCGGGGGTCATCCCATCCCGAGACATGGCCGTCGCGGACAAGCTGCAGAAGCCAGCGTTTTGAAAGAACGGTGTGGGTAATATTGAGACGGGCAAATTCGATCTGACGGGAGGGATATACCTCGGCCTCGGTAATGAACCAGTCATACAGGGGGCGATGTATTTCATATTCAAGCGAACACAAGGAATGGGTTATTCCTTCCTTTGCGTCCGACAACGGGTGCTGGAAATCGTACATCGGATAAATGCACCACTCGTTTCCCGTCCGGTAATGGGGTTCCCGTCTGATACGATACATGACCGGATCGCGCATGACCAGATTGGGATGGGTCATGTCTATCTTTGCGCGGAGGGTTTTCGACCCGTCGGCGAATTCGCCGGCCCGCATTCGTGCAAAAAGGTCAAGGTTTTCTTCAATAGATCTGTCCCGCCAGGGGCTGTTCTTTCCCGGGGGCGTGTGGGTGATGTTGTTTTTGTCCGGGACCGCAGTTCCGCGGTATTCCCGCATTTCCTGATCATTGAGATCGTCAACATAGGCCTTTCCCTTCTTGATCAGTTTGATCGCAAGGTCATACAGGTATTCATAATAGTCCGACGCAAAATATTCCCGGTCTTCCCAGTCATAGCCAAGCCACTTCACATCCCGTTTGATAGCTTCAACATACGACATGTCTTCTTTTTCAGGATTTGTATCGTCAAAACGGAGATTGCAGGTTCCGTTGAATTGAGCTGCTACCGTAAAATCTACGGCTATGGCTTTAGCATGTCCGATATGCAGCCATCCATTCGGTTCCGGAGGAAAACGGGTGCGAATTTCCGTGCATTTTCCGCTCGCAATATCCTCTTTGACTGCCTCACGGATAAAATCAGTTGTATACCATATTTTTTCTTCCATTGTGCAATAACTCCCTTCCCGTGTTCAGGGCACGGGTAGGGTCATTGTGTCCAAGGATGCCAGTAAAGTCAAGATCGCAGGGTTATTTCGTCGTGCCAGGTGTTTCGGTACTCCTTACAAATGATTTCCCACTACCTGCGTAAGCACAATCTTCTCGTGATCCTTGAGACCCATCAGGCGTCCAAGATCGTCCCGGGGGATGAGCGCGAGAACGGCGGTCGCGAGATTTGCCGAAGCGCAATACAGATACACGTTCTGGCTGATGAAGCCGGTATCGACCCAGGCGCAGAACCGTTGTGCTTCTTCATTTCTGAACATGGGACCGTTCATACGCGACAAGTCCGCGACATAGACGAGACCGACCGGGGCACTCTTCATCAGTTTTTGACGGCCGGTGTATTCACGGATATCCTGTGCGGTGATCCGGACAAGCGAGTGGTCCTCTTCCTCATAGCGCTACACTCCGCTTTCGAGCAGGACATACACCCGTATTTCCTGGGCATTGCACGCCGAAGGCGCCGTTCGCTTCGATTTGGTGTTTCCCTTTTTCTCTTTGGTGATTCCGCAGGCCGCCCACAGAAGATTCGAAAGATCCTGCTCCGAAACCGGTTCGCCGCTCCACTTGCGCGTGGTCCGCCGTGTTTCGAGCGCCTGCATCAGTGTAAACGGAGAATCTGTTTGCGGCGCGGGGAGTACAAGGTCATTTTTCATGGTAACGGTCTCCTTGTCCTTCACAAATACCACAGTATAAAAAAAAACGCCATCTTTTTCTTACAAAGAAGACGTCGCTTCGGATTCCAGTGCTTCCCAGTCGGGGATGCGAATTTCGGAACGGCCGGTCTGGACGAGCCCCCGTTTTTCAAGATCGGCCAGCCGGCGGTTGACTGTTTCCCTGCTGAGACCGAGTTCAAGGGCAATCTGCGCCTGTGTCGCGGTTATGGACGCGTTGACAGTTCCGGCAATTTCTTTTTTCCGTGAAAGAAGCCAGCCCAGTATACGCTCCGGAGCGCCTCCTTCGAGGAGCCAGGAGTGGATCGACGCTAAAGAGCGGGCAAGGGCGCTGGTGATCCATCGGGATGTTACCGGAGTGTTTTGGAGTATGTCCAAATTCCGCGCAGGTACCGCGAGAATTGTGGTGTCGGAAGACGCGATATAATCGGCGAGTGACGGGATCCGCAACATGGTTTCGCAAAGACAGATCCACTCGCCCCTGCCCGCCGCGGGCAGGGTGATGTCGGCGCCTCCCATGCGGTGTTTGACCGGAAGAAACCGGCCGTCCAGCACAAGGGCGGCGCGTTCGACCGGATCATCCTGCCAGAGATACACTCTCCCGTCCCGGATATGCGATTCACCGCCGGCCCGCGCGAGCGTACCGGCGTGGTGCGAGTCGAGTCCTGTTCCGGCAATTGCGCGCTCTACAAGGCTTACAAGCGAATAGCTCATACGCTCAGGGCTCCAAGTACCGACTCGAGCGTTCTCAGCGGATAGGCCACCAGAAGTGCTGTTCCGGCTTCAGGAAGTGCGCCTTCGGTAACAACCCGGGACTCCTGCGCATGAACCGCCGAGGTTACGGATGTAAAGGCCACCACGACAACCATTTCGAATTCGTCCGCATAAGCCGGGACTAACTGCGCTCCGGCAGCATCATCCTTTCGTATCGAATGGTTGTAGGTTGGCGAGAGTACTCCGTACCGCCTCCACGCGTCGCGGAGTGCCGTGCACAGGACTTCTTCATTTCCGGAGAGAAGAGCTCCGGTCACGAAGGTCGCGCCTCCCGATGGACGGGCAATGTCGCGCTTTATGGCGGATAGCGCTTGTTCAACCGGAAGTGCAGTTGATTCGGTGGTACGAAGCAAGCGCTTTTTTGGTTCCGCATTCCCGCCAATATGCGGTCTTGTACTTGCGTTGGACGGCGCGATGGCCACCTGCGATCCGGCGGGTACCAGATCAAGAAACTCGCTGAAGTTCAACTGGTCAACCCAAGAGAGCTGGAGGCGGGGCATTTTTCCGGAAAGGGCGGAAAGCGACCGGAGAAACCCGTCATGCAGTGCGTCTATCGATTCAAGCTGACGCCGGGTAAAGCAGTCGGGCCGCGCGAAATCAAAGGGCGCAACTTTTTCTGCGGTATAGTCGGCACCCAGCACATTGCCGCTTGTGCGGAATGGCGCCTCACCGGCAAACTGTCCGTATGCTTGCGTGATACGAACCCCCATCGCTTCGCCGACAACGCAGGCAACACCCCGGGCAACATCACATCCCGCTATCTGTACTGATACGATGAGCGGGCAGATTCGATCCGGTATGGATCCGGCAACGGGTGCGGGACCAAAGTCGATCCAGCTCATGGGAGCCAGTGATTCCAGATCCGCCAGCGGTATCTCCGTTGAAGAGAGAATGACGGTAACCGGTACCAGTTCCAAAAGCGAATCTCCCCTCACCGGTTCCATGTCCGCCGCTGTCCGCGCTTCCAGCGAGGTAATCCTCGCGCAGAGTGACGGGTTTGTTTCGGGACCAGCTATAACCGCGCCGGCGTTCGCAAGTCTCGTACCATTGAACGCGAGCTCATAGTCGGTTCCTGCCATCCGGTTTGTCCGGATAATCATTCCTTCCCCGAGTTGTGCCGCTTCCCTGAGGGATATCCAACCCCGTCCCAGGATGAACTCGAGCGTTCCATGCTTCGCAAAAAAGTTTTCTGTTTGTTTGTTCATGGTCATGTCCTCCTGGTATGAATCTACTCCAGGATCATACACCCGTTCCGTGATCCGCTTCTGTGAGGTGTGTCACAAAGGATCTTTTACTGCAATAATCGCATACTCATTGCTTTCTTCTTCGAATTTGTCCCCTGCCGCATTCGAAAATGTCTTATGCATCGTTAATCCGTTCTCTTCAAGTTCGTGCGTGATCATGTCAATTGAGTAGCATTGAAGATGATGATGAATTTGCCGGGTTTCCCGCCCTGTAAGAATGGTGTACTTGTCGATCAGCAAGTTTCTGTCGTCATACTTGAATGTCTGATTGAACGCGTAGTACCGCTCGGGAGACCAGAATCCGCCTTCTTCCTGGAATTCAATTTCCAGTTTCTCCCTGATGTTCTGGTAATACTGGATGCTGGAAACATCAAAGAAAAACGATCCACCCGGGGTCAATGCTTCCCTGATCTTGCGCAAGAGCTTTGCCCGCTGGACAGGACTGAGTACGCAGAAGTCGCAAAAGATCATGAGTATGAGATCAAATGGTCCGCCATAATCACAGTCCAGGTAATTGCCGTTCCGGTAGGTAACGGCAAGTCCGTTTTTCGCGGCCTGTTCTTTCGCGTAATCGATTGAACGGGTCGAAGCGTCTATACCGGTTATACCGGCTCCGGTTTTTGCGAGTCGTGACGTATACAAGCCCGGTCCGCATCCGAGATCCAGCACGGAACTTCTCGCACTAATGCCGAACTCATTGATAATCCACTCGGCGGACCGGTCCAGAAACGCATGGTTTCGCGACGCCAGATCGGATGCCGGATTCAGATGTTCCTGCAGGAGAAACTGTGACACATGGGGATCATTCCAGAATTCCACTGTGGTATACTGTGCATAGGGTTCTGCTCTGGAGAGAAGCGAATCAAGATCGGTAAAGGTTATTGTATTCATGGTAAACCTCCGGGTTCCTATTGAGCAATCAAGAGTGTAACATAGGATCCGTACAGCAGTAGAAAGATAAAACCTTCAACTCTTTCAATTTTCCGACCCTTCCCGGTGAACACAAACATGAACAGAAGAAGGCTTCCCAAAATGTTCATTAGCATGTCAATGGCGGCAAAGGTGCCAACGGAAACGGGCGTGATAACAGCTGATACACCGAGAATGAAGAAAATGTTGAATATGTTTGAACCGACCACATTGCCTATGGCAATATCGACGTTTTTCTTTTTTGCTGCAACTACCGATGTGGCGAGTTCGGGCAGCGACGTACCGATTGAAACAATGGTCAACGCGATAACCCTCTCTGATATACCGAGTCGGGAGGCGAAGCGTACTGCGTTGTATACAATGAATCGTCCCCCAAGAACAAGCAACGCCAGACCGCCCAGTATAAATAATACTGTTTGGTACAGTGGTAGTTGTCTCACGGTAATTTCTTCGCCGCTTCCTCCGGACTTGCTTACATGAAAATTGTATGCCAGGAAGATCATGAAAAAGAAGAGGAGGACGAGACCATCCGTACGGTCAATCATGGATACTGTGGTATCGTTTATTAGTACATCATTTGCTATAACCAGCAAAACTACGGCAGAAAGAAAACAGAGGGGTATTTCGATCCATGTGGTCCCTGACTTCACTGAGAGAGGGAAGAGCACTGCGGTGAAACCGAGAATGGCGAAAATGTTGAAGATGTTGCTGCCGGTAATGTTGCCAAGGGTTATGTCCGAACTGCCGGAGAGTGAGGCGAACACGTTCACTATCAGTTCGGGTGCCGACGTGCCAAAGGCAACTATGGTAAGCCCGATCACGATATCCGGGATGTTGTATTTCTTTGCGAGCGCGGAAGCGCCGTCAACCAGAAGGGTCGCTCCATATAAAAGCGGTACGAATCCTGCAAGCAGCAAGAGCAGATTAAGCATGGTATCTCCCTACCGTAACGGTATCGCCCATAACCGTAATGACCTGCTTGTTGTTGATCGGGCGCAGGTCGAGCTTTGAATCGTACAGGCAGATGGTCGCCTCTACTGCTTTCTTGAACGGAAAGTTTCCGTGATGGGGAAGCGGGTAAAAATCGACCAGATTCAGAGCCGAGCAGTCATCCAGCGTTTCAGCCTTTGCCCGGTCGTCAAGCAGGTGGACGTATTCAATGTCGGGCGAAGCGATAACCGAACCAGCGGATTCACCGATATACGGCTTTCCGGCGGCAACCTGCTCAAGGATGAGTCGATCAGCGCCGGACCGCTTCAGTTCCTGGAGGAGATAAAACGTGTTTCCGCCGGAAACATAGATATACGCATTGTCCCGCAGTTTTATTTCAATTTCCTCCCGGGACGCGCGTGATACATCGAGATCGTCAACAAGTATTCCGAGCTTCTTGAACGCCTTTCTCGCAGAGGCAACAAAGAAGTCCATCTTCTCTACATTGCAGGCAGTCGGAATGAAGGTTACCGTTTTGCCGGAATAGTCTTCGTCAAGAAAACCGGGAAGTTTTTTGGCAACAGCGGAAAAATATGAAGCCAGGAATAGTCGTTTCATGCAGTGTGTCTCCTGTGGTTATAACTCGAGAATATAATCCCGTGACAATTGAGTAAAGCCTTTTTTCTCATAGAGTGCAATGGCACCGGCGTTGAATGAATATACATTCAGCATGATGTCGGAGTACTTCCGTTCCCTGCATTCGGTAATGATGCGGTCAAGCAATTGTGACCCCAGCCCGGAGCCCTGACGGTCTTTTCGCACGACGATATTGTCAAGAAAAAAGAAGGTACGCTTCTTGTGGATGGGCAGAACCCCTTTTTGTTCTTCATACCCATAGGCAAATCCAAGCACTTCGCCGGCATTTTCACTCACGATGAACAAACCTTCCGGATTATTAATGAGTTCCCGGTAGTACTCAATTGACCGGAAGGGAGCATCAGTCTTGTTATATATTGACGGAAGATTCTCCGCGTGAAAGGTGTCGCTCTCCCAAAAGAGTCTGGAAATGGCAGGAAAGTCCTGCTCTTCGGCGTTTCGTATGGTCATGGTGCAGTCCTTTTGCTAAGCCAGCTCGACAAGTTCGCTCAATGCGCCAATCTGATGCGTCGGCACAATATCGCCCGTGTTTATCACATTGCCCGGGTTGAACCAGCAGGTATCTATGCCGAAATTGTTGCCGCCGCGGATATCCGAAGTGAGAGAGTCGCCGACCATCAGTACCGATTTCTTGTCATCATGCCCGGCTTTGCGAAGCGCGTGTTCGAATATCCGCGGGTCGGGTTTGTTCACGCCGACTTCTTCCGAGACGACTATGTCCTGTATGTAGGGGTGCAACGGGGATCCTTGAATGCGCGGCAGCTGCACGTCCCGGATTCCGTTGGTCACAACAACCAAGGTATGGTTCACGCTCAAACGGGCGCAAAGTTCTTCCGCACCGGTGATGAGAAAACTCCCTTGCGCCAACAGTCCGAGATACCGCTCGCTGAAACCGTGAACATCATAGTTGAGATCATGCGCCGCGAAAAGGCGTGAAAACCGTTCGGTTCGCAATTCATTTTTTGTTATCGTTCCGTTCTCAAGATCCTTCCAGAGTCGTCCGTTTATGTGACGGTACGTCGCAAGAACCTCGTCAAACTTTCCGGTGTGACCAAAGTGAGTCAACGCCGTTTCCAGCGCAAACCGTTCGGCGCGATCGTAATCAAAAAGAGTATCGTCTGCATCAAGAAGGATCAGTGAATAGTTCATGGCGTAATGATACCACACAATCCTACTTCAGCGAATCGCTCAACGACGCGCTCATGGCGGCGGGAAATGCGACGATGAGTATTCGTTTGATTGCCAGCACATTGTCGATTCCCCAGGGACACCGCTCGATGATTGTCAGCAGTGCGCCGACAACAACAAGGGAAAAGAAATAGATTGCACAAACCCGTTTGCAATATTCTATGACATTACCCTTAAGCATGAACCGGTAAAAATTGAGATACACAAACAGTCCGATGAAAATGAGGGACAGGGCGCTTAAGAGCAATACGTTGAAAAGCGGCAGTTCCTTTCCGAGATTCCAGGTCTCTTCCGTGAACGCGACCGGTACCGCCAATATCGACGCTCCCACGATTACCTGCATCAAGTCGCGTGGCCGGAACTCGACCATGACCGGTTTGAGGAAGTGGCTCAGCACCTTGCCGGTTGCGTCGGTGATGGGGATAACATGATGCAAGTAACCGCCGATTCTCCGCAATGTTGCTTTTTCATTCGTTATGGGTACGTCTTTCCGTACGCTCATGAAACTACCTCCTGGTAATGATATTCAAGACTGAGGCACAACGCGGGATGGCGCGCGCCCTGGCCATGCTCACAGCCGTTCGAAGCGGTCGCAACGCGGGGCGACGATCAGGAAACTCAATCTGCGGCAAGCCACTCGTCTCTGGTAATTCCATAGAGCAACCGGTTTTTACTTTTTGACTCGCGTATTGAAATTTTGAGGTTCTTTTTCGCTTCTTTCCTTGTTTCAATCTTTGTACTCTTCATGAACCTCATTGAGTGTTCATCAGTTGTAAGTTCATACAAACCGTTCAAGTCCCCGGGAGTATTGTCACGAATTATCAGTCTTTCAGTTTCGATTCTCGTCATGATGTACCTTGTTACATATTACAAAAGGGTCTGCACCCATTCCACCATGGTCCGGATTTGTGTGTGATTAGATAATCAATTTTTTGATAACGGCCTGTTTTGGATTATCCGGATTAATAAGGATCTCGACAGAATCACTTTTTTTAAAACTTGTAGTTTCTGCATTTTTGAAAATACCATTCCATTTTTTGAATGCTGTACCATGTGATTCATATTGAAAGAAAATTGCTCCTCTGTCTTTATTATAACGAATATCGGTAATTATTGCATTCAATGGTATACCAACGTCGCACAGTTTTATCCGGCTCCTCAATCTGAGTATAAACAAAATCAAAAAGGAGATGCTGATGAAGACGAGAGGAATTATCACTAAAAAATTCAATGGAATTTCAACTTTTGTAAAACTGGCACTGTATTTTCCGGGTACAATGCCGGTCAATACTATGAAAAAATAGACGAACAAAACTATGGGAACAATCATGAGAAAAAGGCCATTATAGTAGTCATTTTTAAAATATTTTCGTACATTAAGTTTCATTCTTTTTTCCTTTATACTGGTATTGTTGCATGTTGGATGTTGTTTCGTATTACAACTGTTCCGGCAAGAAAATCATGGAGAGCCCTTCGTTTTGTATTTGTCAGCATGGTAACAATTTCTGCAAGAAACCAAAGACCATAAATAGTGTGCAATACTGTCAGTCTATTGCTCCCCCCGTTCAAAATACTGTCTCCGGATATTGGTTCATATATAATGATTATAATGGTAATAAGGAAAGGTATGGACTCCCGTATCACAGCTTGTCTGATGGTAATGGGTTGCTCAGTGATTGCATCAACAACTCTTATTTTTGTTACCATTTTCCCGATCGTAGCGCCATAGACTCCATGAAAATACATGGTGTACAGATAATGAATACAGTAAATAAAACCATACAGAATACGAAGTGTTGTTCCTTCTATATTCAAGAAGTGGTATAAAGCATACGGAACAAGCATTGTTGGTACCCACAGTATAACTTGATCAATGGAAGGTGCCCAAAATCTTGGCCAGAACGTTGCATATTTTTCATGGGGAGATGCCCTATAGTTTCTATACATAATCCATACAATGAATCCTACAATGATTGAAGAAATAAAACTGGTACTGTTCAAATTCATAGGTAGCTCCTTTTCAATAAATCCGCGGAATGATTCGGGACGGGACGCGTTCGCAGTATTGGTCCCACAGATCGCCGTACTTGTCCTTGCAGCGTTTGTCGTCGTCTCGTTCACGGGTAGAGAGCAACAGCACATAGTAGAGCGGATAGAGCCAGGCCCACACTATTTCCGGGTAGCCAAGCGCAAGCGTTATCCCCGTTGCCATGAGCACTTCGCCCAGATAGTTGACGTGGCGTGAAATCCCCCAGAATCCGTTACAGAGTAATGCAGCGTTTCCGTTGGAAAGAACCTTGGGCTTCCAGATTCCGAGGAATGCCTGATCGGGCCGGGTTTTGAAAAAGAATTTCTGCATGTTCGCGCCCCGGGCAAAGATCCATCCGGAGAAAAATACGACACACGCGACAAGTAATTGCGGTGTCGAGATGCCGGGATCGGGACGGTGGGCAACGGCAAGAATACCGATGCTGTAAAAGAAAGGATAAAAGGTCAGGCATCCCCAGACGAGTTTGAATCCGACCCGCTCCGCAAAGAGGTCGTAGGTGTACAGATGAACTTCTTCAAACGTCATGTAGTCAAAGAGAAACCAGAAAAAAAGAGCGGTATACACCAGGATGCCCGGAGAATACACCGGCTGAAAGGTGTGTACATGATACGCGGCGGCAGAGAGGATGTTCAGGCCGAGAAGGGTGGCGCCCAAGAGGTAGAGAACCATCTTCGCATCGGCACGGCCCCCGAAGAATTGAACATTTTTCAGGCGGCCAAGAAAGAAGTCTGCCAGAAAGTGTTTGTGTACCGGCGGCTTTTTGTACACAATGGCAAAACTGGCTATCAGCCCCAGCGTACACGCTCCGGCAAAAGAGGCCCACCGTTGGTGATAGAGCCAGTCGAAAGGCACAATGTTCGTTGCGCCAAGAGTCGCCCAGACCATTACCGTAACCAGCATGACAAGAAAACCGTTGATGCGGTAGTCGACCTGCTTTCCGGTCGTTTCATTGACGACATAGCCCGTTACCCGTCTGGCGGGCAGCAGCAGATGCAGGGCCAGGATGCCTGCATAGATGATGACGGGCGCGAAAAATCCTGCGGCGTTGTCCCTGATGCCTGTCAGTAAAAAATCCATGGGTGTGAGCCTCCTTATCGGTGTGTGGTTTCCAGCTTTTTTGTTGCTTTCGCCATGAGCCATGTGGCCATCCGGCGGGGAAGGAGTCTTCCCAATACGAACACCGCGATGCGGTTGATGCATCCCGGAATTACGAATGGCTTGCGTCCCAGCGCATTCAGTGCGGTTCGGGCAACCGCTTTCGCGCTGAGTGTTCCCGGGGCTTCTCCTGTTTTACCCTGCCGGGCATTGGCCAGTTGATATCCTGGGGTTCTGATGGCCCCCGCACAACATACGGCTACGTCGATGCCGCGGGGTTTCAGTTCCCGGGCAAGGCTTTGCCCCAAAATGGTGTTGTAGGCTTTGCTCGCGCCGTACGCCGCGACATTCGGCGCCCCCTGATTCCCGGCAATGGACGACATGAGTACTATGCCGCCAGTTCTCTTGCGCATTGTGGAAACGAGACCATGCACCAGCGTTACCGGGCCGCGAATGTTGACATCGATGGATTGGTTGAGCTGGGCAATGGGAAGAGACGCAAATTCACCGATCGCGGAAAACGCCGCGTTGTACACAAGCAGCCCGACATCCCGCGATTGCATGACATGCAGGATATTTTTCAGTGTTTCAGGGTCGGCCAGGTCGCCGATCACAGTCGTAACTTCGGTACCAAATTCCGCCGACAAGCGTGACGCGAGTTCCTTGAGCGGTTCCGCCCGGCGGGCAACCAACACCAGATCAAAATGCTGTTTGGCGAGTTCTTCGCAAAACGCGGCGCCGAGACCTTCCGAGGCACCGGCGACCAGAGCCCGGGGACCGTATTTCTGATGGAATAATTGCTTGTTTTTCATGCCGTTACTTCCTGGTAATGTCGGTCATTTCAGCCTCAACTTCCTGAAGCCAGGCTTTTCGTTCGTTCTCTGAACTGTCGGCAATTATCCTGAACATTTTTCGGTGATACCGGTTGATGCCGAGAAATCCGAATACGCACTTTCCCCATATCTTGTCGAGGGGATCACAGAAGTAGGTGTTTTCACGCTCTTCATCGGTATTTGATGTGTTGTACACAACTCCCAGTTTCCCCTTGAGCTTCTCGATTGGCAAACCGCCGCCGGAATCATTGTCCGGAAAATCGTAGGCGTGCGGAGGACGGATGACCCGGTCAATGTACCCCTTGAGAATCGCCGGCGGCTGGCCCCACCAGTTTGGATGGATGAATACCAGTATGTCGGATTCAACGAGTTCTTTGGCGTATTGATTGACCAGCGGATCATTTGACCTGTCCGATCCCAGTTCCTGTCTGGTCAGTACCGGATTGAATTGTTCCTCGTAGAGATCATGCGCGTATACGTGTACACCGTTTTTCTCACACGTTTTTTGTACGGTATGGAATATCGCATGATTGAAACTTTTCGGGTACGGATGCGCGAGCAGTATGGATGCGGTCATTATGATCCTCCGTTATAGTATAATGTATCAAGAAGGGTAATTCCTGCTGTTGTCCTGAAAATATTCTTCTTGATGGAATCTATTGATTCCTTGTGTAACCTGTCTTCAAAAATATTAACCAGGAAGTCTGCTTCAATCAGAATCTGATAATCGATACCATTGATGTTGGTATAGGTATGGTGATTGCCAATCAAATAGAGAATGCGGTCCTTTACAGATTTTTCCATGGTGAGATCTTCCATGAGTTTTTCAGCAACAGGTGGTCCTTCACGTTCCTGATAGTTCCCGGCGCTGGAATGATACTTTTCTTCGGCATTTCGAATACCGATATCATGGAGAATCGCCGCCATGGACAATGTGAATACAAGGTTTTCCGAACATTGTTCGTTACGTGCGATATTCTGAGCAAAAGCAAAAAACCTTGACCGAATGCTGTATCCTCATCGGGTCTCCGGCGTTATACGCAATCATTCTGTTGAGCATGGTATTGATCATGTGTTGTCCTCGGAACCTGTTCCGGGTTCTTGTCATTGTGTGTAGTGATCCCACACAGCCTTTGCGATCTCCGCAATGATCTTCTCGGTTTCAGCGGGGGTCTCGCGGGAGTCTGCAACAAATACACTCAGATACAGCACGTTCCCGTCTGGAAGTATCAGCACACCAACGTCGTTGACGGCGGCGATGACCCCGTCAGTTATTCCGGAGGTTCCCGTTTTGTGCGCGACGATGGCGGTTTTTGGCAAGAGTCCTTTAATGCGTGTTCCGCCAGTCGTGGCTTCCTGTAATGTCTTCCATATCCATTCATGGCTTTCACGGGAGAGGAGTGCCCCGGTATTGGTATATGCCGCGCTCAAGAGTTTGTTCATGGCTCCCGGTGATGAAGAGTTCAGGTATTGCTTGTCCGGATCATCATGCATTTCCTGCTCGGTTGCCCCGATAGAAATACCCGTGAAGCCATGGGTGTCCAGAAATTTCTGGACAGACATTGTTCCTCCGATCAAGCGCAAGAGGATGTCGCAGCCGATATTGTCGCTGTCGGCTACGGTATATTTCAGTATTTGTTCGATCGTTAAAACCGTTCCGTCCGGATAGGCAGCTTTGATGGGACTCCAGGTGTCGGGTTCGAGGTCTTCTGATGTTATAGTCACTCTTTGTTTCAGTGAAAGATTTCCCTTGTCTATTTCAGAGAGTACCGCAAGCGCAACGGGAAATTTCATGACGCTGTGCATGGGAAACTGGCTGGTGCCGTTTAGTGCTACCGTGTCCCGTTTGACCGGATCGTAGAGTGCGACTCCGGTGCGAGCATTGCTTTTTGCCGTGATCGATTCAATTTGTTCACGCAGAGCATCATTTTGTGCATGCAGTTGCATAATGGTAACGACCAGTCCGATCAGTATCAGTGCTCTTTTAGAAGTGTTCATGTAGTAGTGCTCCTCTTGTCGATTCAGTTGTTCTGTCCTGTTTCATACGATTCCTTTATTTTGACATACCGCACTGTCATTTTTTCTATCTCTTTCATTTTTGCAAGCGAATCAGCGTACCAGGGACTGTTTTCATGGTCGTTGACGATGTGTGTAAAACTGATATAGGCCATGGCCATTTCCCTGATCAGGTTTTGAATGATATCTGGTGTATCCGAACGAGTGTGACTTGCGCCGGTAAGGGATTTCAGGTTCATCGAAAAAGACTTCCATCTGGAAGGGTGGATGGTCTGAAATCGCTGTATTCCATCCTTGTAGATTGCATATGCGTTGTCGTCAGGCTTTTGCTTTACGGTATATACCGGTTCACTTGTTAGCTGGCTTTTGAGATTCGAATAGGCCAGATTCAGGCGAATCATCGCAAGGTGACTCGTCAAATTGTCTTCATTTCTGTCTGGATGGAAACACTTTGATTTGTCACGGTACGCTTTTTTCAATTCTTCCATCGAGAAAGGTTCATCTATTCCCAGTACTTGAAGGTCTGTCATGTGCATTCCTGCAGATTTTTTGCAAGATATATCATGTCGACAAGTTGAATACCTTCTTCGAACATGGCGTGGTCATAATTATCGGTAAAAAAGTTTTTGATCCGATGGGATTGCCTGAACCCGCAGCTTTCATAAAATGACAGGATTGATGGTGTTTCACCGGTTCCAACCAGCATTGTTTTATACTCGTTGCGGTACTGGTCGCAGATGTATTGTATGAGTGTTCTTGCATATCCCATGCCCCGGTATTGCTCGTATGTAGCGATGTTTTTCAGTTCGCACACATCGTTTTCTATCGGCAACACGACACAGACACTTTTCAAATCACCATCATGGAGTGCAAACAAATCGCCGTCGGGAAGATACCGGTCGATCATGTCTTCCTGCTCGTCGGCAACCAGCAGCAAGTCGAGAAACTGTTTTTTATTTTCGGTTATCTTTTGTATTGTGATCATGTTTCTTGTACGTCACTTCGTTCGGGATGCGGCTTCCCGGTTTTGCTCATCAATGATCCTCTTCCAGCTATGGAGCAGATCCTCCCACATACGTTTGTCGTGCCTCTGGATACTGTCGACTATTTTTTTCAGTATTCTTTTTTCTGCCGCGAGTTTAGTAGTCACAAGCCCGATGATGAATGAAACCACAAAACCGATAATGATTGCAAGGATCAGTTTCAATACAAACGAAGACATGAACAATCCCAGCGCTGTCCAGGAAAGAAATATGCAGGGAATATAGGTGATAAGCCCAATCAGTCCTGCTTTTGCCGGATGTTTGAAGTCGGGAGGATTGCCGTAGTCGGGTTCAATCAGTTCCTGCAGGTTGGTGTAGGGAAGGTTGTGCTCCAGGGATTTTCTGACAAGGCGCAAGCAGAGCCGTACGCGCCAGGCCCGGTGTATGGCGTATATAAGGCCCCATGTAATGGTGCAAGAAAATACGATGGTCACGAAGATACCGTATTCCAGTGTTCGTGCAGCCAAAACGCTTCCGACAAACAGGACGCAACAAGAAATAATCCATATCATATCAACCTCCGTTCACTGTGATCAGATGGTATCATGTATCGTGTTATGGTCGAATTCTGTGGTTGCTATCGTTTTCTGCTGAAAAGCAGCGTGTCAAGCTTTATACCAATGTTGTGGATTCCCCGTATTTCCTGGGTCATTACATGGGGGCTCTTCACGGTCTTGATAACGGGAATGAGTATATATCCAGAGAGAACATAGAACCATGTATTGATTAAGCCGGCATTGAAAAGGCTGATATTCACAAAAACCACGACGCCCAACAAGATGCCGGCGGTAATCAATCCAACCGAATAGTCACGGTATTGTATGGTCCAGATCACATGCTGGATGATGTTGGTTATCATGAACGCCGAGAGGGCTACCATCAGGATGGAGAAGATGATCCTGTTCTCAACAAAAAGTAATGCGATTCCGGAAACGCCGAAAATCAGAATGCTTATGAAAATAATCCACACCCTGATGCTTCTGTCTGTTGATTCCGGGATGCCGGTATAATGCTTTTTGTACCATCGCAGGATATTCCATTCTTCAAATTCATGTAAGGCGAACATGACGGGCAATGATAAAACCAGCAGGTATACGGGAATGATTCCAACCAGTGTATCCATGGTGTACCTCACTTTCTCCGACAAATGATTTCATCATCAGGAAAGAATATGCTGCGTTTCCGTATTGCACACATACTCATACATACCTGCCTGTCCGCCGGGTGTGGCCAATGCGTGGAGGGGAGAGTCAAAAAAGCCGACGAGGATAAAGCCCTGCTTTTCGTAATAGCTGCTTGCTCCGTGTGTGTTGGTTTCTACCCGTATCCGGTCAACACCGCTTGATATGCACGCGTCCCTGAAC
>MWCL01000038.1 GCA_002070025.1 Spirochaetes bacterium ADurb.Bin215 | reverse complement strand
CTTTTCCTCCACCTGTCAGGAATTTTAGCTGAAAGATGAAAAAATGAAAAGGTTTAAGAGTTTGTCAGCAGCCTGTTAGGTTTTGTATGCGTTTATCACTCGGCCTTTCTTCGAATCCGTAGGTCGCACGTTCGAACCGTGTCGGGCGCACTCTATTTACATCCCTTACCCTTCAACTACCTGCATAATCTCGGCGGCTCTGCCCCGTATCAATTCCAGATCTTCCGGATGAACCAATCCACGGACCGCAGCTATTTCATCCCGAAACTCTTTCAGTTCGGAGTTGTACTCGTGCCCGGAAATATCATCCAGATCAATTCCTTTGGATAAAAACATATCTTCAATGTGAAAGCCGTATGCACTGATAATAATGATGGTCATCTTTTCAAGTCCATCCGAACCCAATCCGTTAGCACTCATTATGTCCTGAATCTCTTTTGGAGTTTCATTATTCCTGAAATGATCCAGCATTTCTTGTGGACCTTCAACACCTGCTAAAACATTGCCAAGATCATAATCAAGCGTAGCCATGCTGGATTCTATAGCGTCATAGTTTTCCAAAAACGCTTCTATATCCGATGCTTCAAGCTTTTGAGCGGGAACTGGTTGGCCAAATGCAAGAATCCCCACACAGCATAACAACACGGGCAAACAAATAATCCGATTCATAAAAAAGTACTCCTTACGTGTCGTCAGTATACCATTGTGGACACATCGCAGAAACAGGTAATCACGGCTTTATTACGGAATAAATTGATACATCCGGCAAAAACCATGTATACTTATGTGTCTGTTCCCTGAATAGCACTATATAAGGAGTTTTATTGCAATGAACAACATTCCAAAGATTAAACTGGGCATTGTCGCTGTTTCCCGCGACTGTTTTCCGGAGGAACTTTCCGTTAACAGGCGAAAAGCGCTTGTAGCCGCATACAAGGCAAAATATGATGCGGCTGATATTTATGAATGCCCCGTTTGTATCGTAGAGAGCGAAATCCATATGGTACAGGCTCTTGAAGATATAAAGAAAGCCGGATGTAACGCAGTATGTGTGTATCTGGGCAACTTTGGCCCCGAGATTTCGGAGACGCTGCTCGCCAAACATTTTGACGGACCGAAAATGTTCGTCGCAGCGGCAGAAGAGACGCAGGGGAATCTGTGCGGCGGCCGGGGAGACGCGTACTGCGGCATGCTGAACGCAAGCTACAACCTGGCACTTCGCAATATCAGGGCGTATATTCCTGAATACCCGGTTGGAACCGCTGCCGCCTGTGCAGACATGATCAATGAGTTCCTGCCCATTGCACGGGCACTTGTCGGCCTTTCCAGACTCAAGATCATGTCCTTTGGTCCACGGCCGCTTAACTTTCTCGCCTGTAATGCGCCGATCAAGCAGTTATACAATCTCGGTGTCGAGATCGAGGAAAACTCGGAACTCGACCTGTTTGAATCATTCAACAAACACGAAGGTGATCCCCGGATCCCGGACGTGGTCAGGGACATGGAGAGGGAACTTGGCGCCGGGAACAAGAAGCCGGAGGTTCTCTCAAAGCTCGCGCAGTATGAGCTTACCCTGCTTGACTGGATCGAAGCACACAAGGGATACCGGGAGCATGTCGCGATAGCCGGAAAGTGCTGGCCCGCGTTCCAGACTCAGTTCGGTTTTGTTCCCTGCTATGTGAATAGCCGCCTTACCGGACGAGGTATTCCGGTATCGTGCGAGGTTGATATTTATGGCTGCTTGAGCGAGTTTATCGGTACCTGCGTGAGTCAGGACGCGGTTACCCTCCTGGATATCAACAACTCCGTTCCGGATGACATGTATGAACAGTCAATCAAGGGAAAGTTCGACTATAGCCATACGGATACCTTCATGGGCTTTCATTGCGGCAACACCTGTTCGACCAAGCTTTCGTCACACGAAATGAAGTATCAGATGATTATGGCCAGAGCTCTTCCCGTCGAAGTTACCAACGGAACACTCGAGGGCGATATTATCCCCGGAGACATCACCTTTTTCCGCCTGCAGTCTACTGCGGACGCAAAGATCCGCGCCTATCTTGCACAAGGCGAGGTGCTTCCGGTTGCGACACAGTCGTTCGGTTCCATCGGTGTATTCGCCATAAAGGAAATGGGCAGATTCTATCGTCATGTGTTGATCGAGAAAAACTATCCTCATCATGGGGCTGTTTCTTTTGGTCATCACGGGAAGGCGCTCTTTGAGGTTTTTAAGCTTCTTGGCGTTCCGGTGGATGAAATCAATTATAATCAGCCAAGGAGTCTTCCCTATCCGACGGAAAATCCTTTCTAAACACTGATTCAGGGCACATCCCGATACGGGATGTGCCTTTTCTTCAACAATTTTGATAGCAGTAGATATTTTTATCACACAGGATTGACAAAAAAAACAGTTTACAGTACAAAGTAAGTCCTGACGGGCCATTAGCTCAGCTGGTAGAGCAACAGACTCTTAATCTGTGGGTCGAAGGTTCGATCCCTTCATGGCTCAGAAGAAACGGAACACGTCATATTGACATTAACCGTTTCTCTACGGTACACTACCGTCGCCCTTAAATGGGGACACTCACTCGCGAGCGAGAGTGGTGGAATTGGCAGACACGCCAGACTTAGGATCTGGTGCTTTGGCGTGAGGGTTCAAGTCCCTCCTCTCGCAGATTCCACAACGCGCAACACGAGTGACAACATGATTTTGCGGGAATAGCTCAGTGGTAGAGCGCCACCTTGCCAAGGTGGATGTCGCGGGTCCGACTCCCGTTTCCCGCTCTAACGTGGAAAAGCGATCCGGTGGAATCCGGATCGCTTTTTTTATACCTTGAAACCGTTACCGCCAACCCGGTAGACTGGTGCACACAAACTCAAGAGGATACCAATATGAACCTTACCAAAGAAATTACCAAACTGGAAAAATCGCGCGTCAAGCTTGACGTAACCATTCCCAAGACCGAGCTTGAAAAAGCCTATCAGGAACTGCTCCAGAAATACGCGAAAAACGTACAGATTCCCGGCTTCCGCAAGGGAAAGGCTCCGGTAAGCATTCTTGAAAAAAAATATGGCGAGGCGATCAAGGGAGATGCAGCCGGCGACATCATGGAAAAAGCGCTCGGAGAAGTTTTCGAGCAGGCTGACGAATTTGAACGCCCGCTTCCCTACTCCCGCCCCACCATGGAAAACGCTCCCGAGATTGAACTCGGCAAGGATATGTCCTTTTCCGTTACCTACGATGTGTTCCCGAAAGTAACCCTCGAAAAAACCGAAGGCTTCAAGATCGAAGTGCCCCAGGTAGCAATCGGGGACGCCGAACTCAAGGAAGAACTTGCGGCGATCCGTGAGCGGAACGCCATCGTTATCGACAGTGCCGACGGCGCGAAAGCGGCAAAAGACAACATTGCTACCGTCAATTACTGCGAACTCGGCGAGGACGGAAACCCCATAGCAGGAACCGAACGGGAAGACTTTGTGTTCACCATCGGCACCGGATACAACATCTACAAATTCGACGATGAAGTAACCGGCATGAAAAAGGGTGAGTCAAAAGACATTACGAAGAAATATCCGGAAGACTTCGAAGACAAGGATCTTGCCGGAACAACAAAAAAAATCCGGGTGACGCTCACCGCGCTCAAGGAACGTCAGCTTCCCGAACTTGATGATGAACTTGCGCAGGATGTGAACGAGAAATACAAGACCCTTGAGGATCTCAAGAACGATCTCAAGGCAAACATGAATACCGCGCTTGAAAACAAGCTCAAGGAACTGCGCAGCAACGCCCTTCTTGAAAAAATGGTTGAGGCGAATCCGTTTGATCTTCCCGAATCCATGGTTCAGGCTGAGCTTGAATCACGCTGGCAGATGCTTGCCCAACGCTTCAGGACCGATGTAGCCCAGCTTGAAAAGCTCATGGCAGCCTCCGGTCAGGCGAAAGAAACCATGCTCGAATCATGGAAGCCGGAAGCCGAAAAACTGCTCAAGAGTCGGGTTATTGTCGAACTGCTCCTCAAGGACCGTCAGATTACCGTTACTCCGGAAGAAGTTGAAGCCGAATTCGCAAAAATCGCGGAAGGTGCCGGCATTTCGGTCGATGAAGTCAAAAACCACTATGCGGACCCCCGCAAGAAAGAGTATCTTATAGATGACATCAAGGAGCAGCGGCTGTACGGCGAACTTCTTGAGAAGTGCACCATCGCGAAGGGCAAAAAAACGCCGTTTGCAGAACTCTTTAAAGACGGACAGTAAATGATGAATGAACAAATGAACTCCCTGGTCCCCTACGTAATCGAGCAAACCGGCAACGGTGAACGTTCGTACGATATTTTTTCGAGACTGCTCAAGGACCGGATTGTTTTCATTGACGGAGAAATTACGGATACTACCGCGGATCTCGTGGTAGCCCAGCTTCTTTTCCTGGATTCCCAGAATCCGGAAAAAGATATCAACCTGTACATCAACAGCCCCGGCGGATCGGTTACCGCAGGGCTCGCGATCTACGATACCATGCAGCAAATCCGGTCGGACATACAAACCTTTTGTCTCGGCCAGTGCGCCAGCATGGCGGCAATTCTTCTGGCCGCCGGAACCGACGGCAAACGCAATGCCCTGCCCTCCTCCCGAGTACTGATTCATCAGCCCTGGGGCGGTGTTCAGGGACAGGCGGTGGATATCGGGATTCAGGCCCGCGAAATAATCCGCCTCAAGAAACTGACCATTGAATATTTCGCTTTCCATACCGGAAAGAGTGAAGATCAGATTGCCCTGGACATGGAACGTGATTTTTTCATGTCCGCTCAGGAAGCCATGGACTACGGTATTGTGGATCAGGTTATGAACCGGAGGAAAAATGGCAAAAAATCGAAGTGAAAAAGAACAGGTTTGTTCTTTTTGCGGAAAGACAGCAGACAATTCCCGCAGAATAATCGCCGGTCCCGGTGTGTTTATCTGCGATCATTGTGTTGACGTTTGCAAGGGAATACTCGACGAGGAAAACCAGCAGCTTTCCACCGAATTTTCTGGCGACATCCCCACGCCGAAAGAAATGAAAGAACATCTTGACCAGTATATAATTGGTCAGGAACAGGCCAAGAAGACACTGTCGGTTGCCCTGTACAATCACTACAAGCGCATTGCAAATCCCACCAAAAAGCCGGAAGACATTGTCATTGAAAAATCCAATGTACTCCTTATTGGACCAACCGGCTCGGGAAAGACGCTGCTTGCACGGACAATTGCCCAGAAAATGAAAGTACCGTTTGCCATTGCCGACGCAACAACCCTTACCGAAGCAGGGTATGTGGGCGAAGATGTAGAAAACATTCTGCTCAAGCTCATTCAGAATGCCGGCGGCAATATTGCTTCGGCAGAACGCGGTATTATCTATATCGATGAAATCGACAAGATTGCCCGCAAGAGTGAGAACGTATCCATTACCCGTGATGTGTCCGGCGAGGGTGTGCAACAGGCACTTCTCAAGATCATTGAAGGCACCCAGGCATCGGTACCTCCCCAGGGAGGCCGAAAACATCCCAATCAGGAAATGATAAAGATCGATACAACCAATATTCTCTTTATCTGTGGCGGTGCGTTTGTGGGACTCGACAAGACGATTGAATCTCGTATTGCTCAGCATCCCATGGGATTTGGAGCGGATATCAAGGCAACCCATGAGCGGAATATTCAGGAATTATTTGATCACCTTGCTCCGGACGATCTGATAAAGTTCGGCATGATTCCCGAGTTTATCGGACGGCTCCCCATCACGGTTGCGCTCGACGAGTTGTCCCGGGAAGATCTTACCCGCATCCTTACCGAACCCCGGAATGCCATTGTAAAGCAGTTCCAGGCGTCTCTCGGTATCGACAAGGTTGACCTCGTATTCGAAGACGACGCGATCGAAGCTATAGCCGAACTTGCCATCAAGCAGAATACCGGCGCGCGCGGATTGCGGGCGATCGTTGAAAAGCTGATGATTGACCTTATGTTCGAAATCCCCTCGATTGAGGGCAAAAAGCGGGTTGTTATCAGCCGCGACGTGGTTAACCGGTCAATCAAACCGGAAATACGGCTCGTTGACCAGAAAACAGCGTAAAAAAAACTCCCTTCGGGGAGTTTTTTTTTACATTCCTGCTACTGTTTCGAGCGTTTCCGCGGCGCACTTGCTCCAGCTGAACTGCTGTACCCAGGCAAGTCCACGAGCAACGAGTTCGCTTCGTAGCGAGTCGTTTGCGCCGGTACCGTTACGGACTATTCGTTCAATTGCACCGGCAATTTCTTCCGGATCGTCCGGATCATAGTACAGTGCGGCTTCTCCCGCGATCTCCGGCAAGGCCCCCGCACGCGCACAGGCAACCGGGATACCGCACGCCATCGCTTCCAGAACCGGCAAGCCCACACCTTCTGCCGCCGAAGGAAATACACATGCGTCGGCTGCGGAATAGAGCTCGGGCAAGCTCTGATGGGGAAAGTAACCGGTCAGCAAAATGTCCGACGCGACTGTTGAATTGAGTACTTCGCGGTGAACCATTTCGGCATTTACGCCGTCAGCACCAGCCAGAACGAGACGATGCGGAGCGCCGGTTTTCTTCTTGAACAACTCGAAGGCACGGATAAGCTCAACATGCTTTTTTGCCGGATAGGTAACCCGCGATGCGTAAATAATGTACGGCCGGCGTATTGAAAAAGGATGAATGAGCACCGCTTCGTTGTTGGCGGTTGTTCTGGGATAAAAAAGACTGGTATCAATTCCGTTATGAATAACCGTTATCCGCGATTCGGGAATTTTGAGCGATACGAGATCATCGCGCACAAATGTACTTGACGCAATTATTCGGTCCACACGTTTCAATTGTGAGCGCAACAGTCCGTTGATAAAACCGTCATCAGAACGCTGATAGAGATCGGACAGGACATCCTGCATGACCACTACCGAAGGAACTGTAAATTTGAGCGGCAGCAGTTTTGTTCCCGAAGGATAGAGGATGGCGGAATACCCGTGTTTTTTCGCGAATGAGGGCAACGACGTTACATGCCAGAGTCGCTCGGCCAACAGGCTGTCTGCGACAGAAACTCCGGTGTATGCAACGTTTTCCTGACCTGAGCTGTAGGTATACCGGTCGAGTTCGGGACCGAAAAGCTCAACACGTACCTCGGTATTCCCCAGATTGTTGACGAGCGACAGTATATATGAACCGATCCCGGATCGACCGTGATCACAGCCGAAGGTGTCAATACCGATTTTCAAGAATACCCTCCGTGACTTTCGGTAGCTGGTATCAATTATAGCACTTATGCCCGCTTTATGCTATCCTGCATCCATGAGTGATTTCCGCAATCTCGGTGTTCCCGAACAGATTATAAAGGCCCTTGAAAAAAACGGCATAACCATACCGACTCCCGTACAGGAGGAAGTACTTCCGCGCATACTTTCCGGTTCAAATACTGGTTTCCAGTCGGAAACCGGAACGGGAAAAACCCTTTGCTACCTTATACCGGCGTTTATCCGGAGCAAGAAAGGGAGTATTACCACCCTGGTCATCGCTCCGACCCATGAGCTGGGGTCTCAAATACGCCAAACCGCCGCGTCCCTTGCAACCGACTCGGAGCTTCCGGTAACGGCCGCGCTCTGCATTGGCGGGGCTCCCCTGAAACGTCAGATTGAATCCCTGAAAAAGAAACCGGATATTCTCGTCGGCGGTCCGTCCCGAATCATCGAGTTGATCCGTATCAAGAAATTTTCTACACGATCGATTGAACTGGTAGTGCTCGACGAAGTTGATCGTCTTCTTTCGCCGGAAATGCGCGATACGGTTGCGGAACTACTCTCGCTTATACCGGAGAGCGCACAGTTTGTGTCCTGTTCAGCGACGTTGACAGAAAAGCATACCAACATTTTAAACTCGCTTATCCCGGCAAATTCGGATGTTGAGCGGATTGAAATGCCCGCGGGAAATGTCCTCGCCGGAAACATTACCCACTGGGTGTTCCACAGTGAGCGGCGGGACAAGATTGACTCCCTGCGGCGGTTCCTTGTCGCCGAAAAGCCGGCGAAGACCCTGGTGTTTACTGCCGTTCTCGGACAGGTTGAGAACATCACATCCCAGCTGCAGCACCGGGGCATTGACTGCGCCGCGCTGCATGCAAAACTGGACAAGAAGGACCGTAAAACCGCGATTGACCGGTTTCGGAGCGGAAAAACAGCGGTGTTGGTAACGAGCGATCTTGCCGCCCGAGGCCTGGATATTCCGGGAATAACCCATGTTGTGCAGATGGATGTGCAGGAAAACACCGACTTCTTCATTCATCGTGCCGGCCGCACCGCACGGGCAGGGAAAAGCGGAATAAATGCCATTTTCGGCGACGAATTCGAATTGAGAAGTCTCGCGCGGCTGGAAAAGAAGCTCGGGATCGTCATTTATCCGAAAGCCCTGTACGGCGGCAAGGTTGTTACCCCCGAACAGGACATTCCGGAACAAGATTCCTAGAAAAAGTACTCGAATCCGGCGGAAATGTAGTTGTTGAATACGGTGCCGGTCGCCTTGTCTTTCCAGGCTTCAAGCTGAGCTTCCGCGGCTGCGTCTATTGCTTCTTCACTCACTCGTGAACCATCTTCGTTAATGAGCGTTTCATCGTAGGTGTAGATCTGCCGGTTAACGTCAGGATTGATATTGACTTCAAAACGGTAGCCGAGCCGGAATACCATGTAGCCGCCGGATTTCAGTACGGGAAGCCGACAGGTAACATCAAATCCGGTTTGCCAGATGTACTGAATGGTATCCTGGGTCAAAAAGGGTGTTGAGTAAAAAAACGCGTGACCGCTGTCAGTTCCGGACGCATTCCTGATGCTTCCATCTGTAATGTATGAACCATCACTGGTGACATACTCGCGAATTCGCCGATCGTCCATCCCCTCATTCACATTTCCATGCCGTATGAGCACCCCGACGAGGTCCACATCCACCGCTTCCAGCGGCCGCAGACGAATCCGCAGATTTATCCGGTCGGAATTCGGGTCAAGCGCGGCGCCAAAGTTTTTTCCAGCATGTAAATAGTTCTGAAAGTTCGGTGCGGTCACGTCCAGAGAGTCACCTTCCTTGTGTGTATAGGTGTAGGGAGTGACCATGGTGTAATCGAGCATGATCCGGGTAAAGAGACCCGATTTCCGGGGTGCGTAGGACACACCGAGCTGTCCAGCAATCCGCCACTTGGTGTCAAAATTGAACTTGGCAATATCGTTAAAACTCAGATCGTCGGCAATCAGTGTTCCGTCAACCTTCATGCCCTCCAGCGGGCGGACGGTAAAGGTTCCTCCAAGGTAGGAATTGTCGTGAAAGCCGGTATTTCCCTGGCTGATCATGTAGGGAGAAAGCGGGAGCAAATACAGGAGATCCAGACGACCCCCATAGACAACCGATTCGAATATCGATATCGAAAACCAGTCAACCGGACGGTATTCGAATGAATGCAGGGACAAATACTTGTCCGGGTAATAGTCCTCTACATCATCGTCCGCAGTTGCGCTGAGCGCGAACAGGGAAAAATCAAAACACCATTTCGGACGGTTCAGCGCAAAGGTAAACTGGCCTGCGGCATGCGCCTGCTGTCCTACTATAATGCCGTTTTCGTATATTGGTCCCCAGGAACCGCGCATGAGTCCGGCATTTAGATAGGTATCATCGGTTCCAACGGAAATGGAGGACGTAATCGACGGCAGAATATAGAAAGGTCCCACCTTCGCGTTGTCCTTGACAATATTCTTGGTAGAACGTTCCCAGGCCGGTTTGAGTTCCTCGTCGGGGAGTTTGTTGACGGCCCATCCGTCTGCCGAAACACTTGCGCTCACGATGTCCGTGAAGGTGAAATTCGCGTCAAGCGAAACGGCAAGATCCATCTGCTTGTAGTCGTTGTAGGTGTCAAGGGCCAGGCCCGTCTTTCCCCCGAAACTCACGGTACGTCCGAAGAGCCGGTCAAAATGGGAACGTGCTATTTCCCGCTGGGTACGATCACCCTTCTCCATCACCGATTCAAGAATGGTTTTTACCAGGGGAAGCGGATAGGGTCTGACCGGAGGAAGATTCCGGACCATCCCCATGGTTTCCCAGATAGTCAGGTCGTCATAAAAATAATCGAGGGGATCAGCCGCGACCTGCGCAAAAAGCAGGGAGCCTGAAAGCAACAACGCGACCGCCACAAGCACATTTTTTCTGGTAGTCATACATTCCTTCCTCGCTTTGTGCACTATATCGTAGATTTCCCGTGAACTCAAGAACGAAATCATCCAAATTTGAAGGAATGAATAAAAGACAGCACATCGTACAAACCGTTTTTAATACCCAGCTGCCTGGCGTTTGCCTGCATCTGCCGGGCAAGAGCGGGATCGTCCAGAATATTCGCCGCATGATCCAGAATTTGACCCGGTTTTCGTATGTACGCGCCCGCGCCGTTATGTACCGCGTAGAGGACGTTCCCCAGCTCCTGGCCACGAATAAAGGTTGAAAAAATGACCGGTTTGCCCACGGATAGAACTTCCATGACCGTGGAGGCACCGCCCTTGGTAATGACACAGTCCGCGCAGTTCAGAAGATCGGGCATGAAGGGAATAAATCCGTAAACACGTACATTCTTCGCTTTTTTCATCTCGACCATGGTTGAAACCTGCAAACGAAGCAATTTGTTCCGGCCGCATACAACGATGAGCAGTTCAGGACGTTTACGCCGGAGAAATGCCGCGACAATCCTGTCCGCGCTCTTGAGTCCCTCGCCGCCTCCGGCGATGAGAAGCACCTTTTGCCCCGGTGGAATATTCAGTCGCTTCTTTGCTTCCGCTACTTCGTCTTCTGTATACGGGCGGTCAAAGGCTTTGGACAAGATAAACGGAAAGCAGTGAACCCGCTCGGGATCGTGTCCATATCGTTCAACCGCCTCCTTGCGAAGCTTGTCCGAAAAAACGACCAGATCGTTGTTTTTTACGTAAAACCAGAGCGCGTGCGCCGTAAAGGGATCGGTTACCATCGTTATGAGCGGAATGGAGGGGTTAACCCGGTCTATCGCTTCCCGGGCCATGATGATAAGGATTTCGTGCATACACACGACCTTGGTAATCCCGTTTTCCCGGAGGATGCGCATCAAATTGCGTACACCATGAATCGAGACAAAATAGTTGCCGAACCGTATGGCCGCCGGATATTCGGTAAGCCGATAAAAAAGAACGTACCCCGCTTCGAAATAATTCGAGGACACCTGGTAGCCGTTTTCAAAAAAACGGCGGCACAGGGGCATCTTGTCGCTGAAACCGTTTACCAGCAGTGGTTCCGCCGTGTCGGAATACGAGGATTCAATCCCCTGGGCCAGTGCCCGGGCCGGTGCAACATGGCCGCCGCCGGTGTTCAGATACAGAAACGCTATTTTTTGTTTCATGATATACCAGTCAGTATAAATCCTTGCAGGAGAAAGAACAAGAAGATTTATGCGTGGGGCCGTCATTTACAAAGTTCCAGGTCGGGGCTATACTCGGTTTCATGAATATCGCATTGTTTTCAGACAGCTATTTACCTGCCAAGAACGGCGTGGTTACCGTCATGGTTCAATCACGAAAAGCGCTTGAAGCGATGGGACATCATGTTGTGGTGGTAACGGTGGAAAACAGCCCTGAATCACGTAAAACCCGTCCTGATGACCCGAACGTTTTCCGTGTCCGCGCCATACCGCTCGGTCTGGGAACCAACGAGTTTATCGGGTTTCCCCAAAAACGAAAGATAATGGCCTTTCTCCGGGAACACAACATAGAAATCATTCACAGTCACACAGAATTCTACATGGCACACGCGGCCAAGAGCATCGGCAAGGCCATGCGCCTGCCGACCATTGCGACAACTCATACCATGTGGGAAGATTTTTACAATTTCTACATACCCATGGCCCGGCTCATACCGGTCAAGGCTATCCGGAAGGTTGTAAAACGTCTCTTCAAGAAATTCTATGCCCTCATCAATGTTTCGAGCAAGGCCCGGGATTACTTCAAGAAAGATTTCATGCTTCCCCAGATTCCTTCGGTTGTTATTCCCAACGCAGTGGACATGGAAGCGTTTATCAACAAGAAAGATACGCCGGATGAATTGCTGCAAATGCGCCGGAATTGGAACATTCCCGAAGACAACACGGTACTCCTCTTTGTCGGCCGTATTGGCGAGGAAAAGCGGGTGCTTGAATTGCTGGACATCGCCATTAATCTGGTAAAACGCTTCGAAAAGGTTACCATGCTCTTTGTCGGTGTCGGCCCCATGCTCGAACAGATGAAAAAGAAAACCGGTCAGATATATCTCGATCACCGCATCATTTTCACGGGGTATCTGAACTGGAATGATCTCCATACGTACTATGCAATGAGCGATATCTTTACTACCGTTTCCCTTTCCGAAATGCACTCAATGACGGTTCTTGAAGCCCTGACATCCGGACTTCCAGTAGTAACCCGTTCGGACAGCAGTTTTTTTGATACCGTTCTGCACGGGGAAAACGGCTATCGGGGAGATTCGGACATCGAGGTTGAACGATACCTGGAAGAACTCATTACCGATAACGATAAGCGCCGCGCGTTCGGAGAAGCAAGCAGGGACATTGCACGCAGGTTTACCATCGAAACCCATGCGAAAAAAACCCTGGCGTTTTATCAGGCGGTCATTGAAGCGTATCCCCATCCGCTCGATGAAACAAAAACAGCGCAGGCTGTTGCGGCAGTGGACGCGGTGTGATCGTCCTGCTCGTCAATTCAACACGTTTTACGGCACTCCCGCCGGATTGCCAATTTTCCCGGCTTGCGGTATTCTAGGCGTGTGACCCGGGATGACAAAGAACTTCTCTATCAACTACTCGAAACCGCCCGCTGCCGCCTTGCCGGTTACGGCCGTCCTGAGCCGGCACCGGTTACCTTTATCGACGATCCGGACACCAGCAGCGATACTCTTGAATCAATCGCCGCGGAGATTGCGGCCTGCCGCCGCTGTCCGCTTGCTGAAACGCGTAATTTTACCGTTCCGGGGGAAGGCGTCGAACACCCGCTGGTGCTTGTTGTGGGGGAAGGCCCGGGTGCCGACGAAGACAGTAGCGGACACGCGTTTGTGGGGAAGGCGGGCAAACTCCTCGACAAAATGCTGGCTGCAATCGATCTTTCACGGGATACAAATACCTTCATCGCCAATATCGTAAAATGCCGGCCCCCCGGAAACAGGGATCCTCATCCGGAAGATGAAGCAGCCAGATGTCTTCCCTATCTCGACCGTCAGATTCGCCTTCTTGATCCCGCGGTCATTCTGGTCCTGGGTCGGGTTGCTCTTCAGAATCTCATGAAAACGGACAGCGGGATCGGTAAGCTGCATGGTACCTTTCTCAGCTATCACGGTATTCCCCTCATGCCCACCTATCACCCGAGCGCTCTCCTCCGCGAGGAATCGCTCAAACGCCCTGCATGGGAAGACTTGAAAAAACTTCGTGCCTGGCTCGATTCCGAAGGTTCTGCCGGAGTACCCCCGACTGGTGACCGGTAATGCGGGTATATCTTGAGGTCCTGTTCAATGTTCCGGTTAACCAGTCCTTCACCTACAGCGCGGACTGTGAAAGCGTATCTGAAGCGGCCGGAAAGCGGGTAGAAACCCGCTTCGGTTCCCGCCGCATGACCGGATACGTTATCGCCGCATCACAATCCGTTCCGCCGTCCTGTCCGCTCCCGGCCGAAGAAATAAAACCCGTTACCCGGTTTATAGACCAGGAGCCCCTCTTTGATGGCGCCCAGGTCCGTCTTGCCCGGTGGATTTCGTCATTTTATCTCTGTTCCCCCGGCGAAGCACTCGCTGCCATGCTCCCGTCCGGGAAACGGGAATCCACGCCGGACAGCGTCTTTACCGACGATCTTTTCTTCCCCGAAGGAACCTTTTCACTTTCAAGTGAGCAGGAGACGGCTGTTCAGGGCATTGTAGATACGGACACTACCTCGCCGGTCTATCTACACGGAATTACCGGATCGGGAAAAACGGAAGTTTTTTTGCGGGCCGCCGAAATCATCCTTTCCCGGGGCAAGGATATCCTGTATCTTGTTCCGGAAATCGGATTGACCCATCAAGTTGTAGAAGCCATACAAAGCCGGTTCGGTTCGGCCGCGGCCGTTCTTCATTCCGGCCTGACCGGAAGCAGGCGGCTTGCCGAATGGCAACGGATCAGACGCGGAGAAGCACGGATTGTCGTTGGCGCACGGAGCGCCATTTTTGCCCCGGTGAAAAATCTCGGTCTGGTCATTATCGATGAAGAACATGACGGTTCCTACAAGTCGGGTACTACCCCGCGCTATCATGCCCGCCAGGTAGCGATGCACCGTTGCAGCGAGGCAAACTGTCCGCTGGTTATGGGAAGCGCCACCCCCTCCCTGGAAGCCTGGTACCAGATTAAAACCGGCGCATTGCGCATGTATCCCCTGACCTGCCGTCTTTCCGGCGGCTCACCGCCCGAAATATCGATTATTCCTCTCGGAGCCGGGTCCGGCGCCCTGAGCGAACCGCTGATTGAAGAAGTTCGCAAAACAAAGGAAGCCGGCCGACAATCCATCATTTTTTTGAACCGGCGGGGGTTTACCCACTTCTTGCGGTGCAACACCTGCGGGTATTCCATGGTTTGCAAAAACTGCTCGGTGCCCCTGACGCTCCACCGCGGTGACGGCGTCATGAAGTGTCACTACTGCGGATGGCAAATCCGCCCGCCCGAATCCTGTCCTGAATGCAATTCCCTCGATGTGGGGTATGCAGGATTCGGCACCGAATACATTGAAGACGAAGTTCGTTCCCTCTTCCCCGGCTACTCGGTTCAACGGGTCGATACGGATACGGTACGGGGCAAGGATCGTCTCAAGACGGCACTCGACAAATTCCGCCGGGGTGAGACGGATATTCTTTTGGGAACACAGATGGTAGCCAAGGGGCTCAATTTCCCCGGTCTTCGCCTGGTCGGAATTGCTCTGGCCGATACCGGACTCCACATGCCGGATTTCCGCGCGGCGGAGAGAACCTTTTCACTCATTGTCCAGGTCGCCGGCCGCGCCGGCCGGTATTTTCCGGACGGACGGGTACTCATCCAGACCTGGAGTCCCAATAATCCCGCAATTGTGTATGCGAGTCGTTGTGATATTGAAGGATTCTACGCGCATGAGCTTGAGCAGCGACGCGCTCTCGGATTCCCGCCGTTCAGCCGCCTCATCCGTCTGGTGTTCCGGAGCAAGCGGGAGAAGACGGCAGAAACAGGAGCGGCAGGAGCGGCGGCAATTCTTGAACCGCTCGTCCGCGGTCATGGAGAGCTTATGGGTCCCGCCGAGTGTCCCCTTTCACTCATTTCCGGCAACTATCGCCACCAGATACTCCTCCGGGGTGAAAAAATAACCCCGCTCATCCGGGCCGTGAACACATTCCGGAGCGAGTACAAACCGGTATCAGCGCTCTATATCGAGGTTGACGTTGATCCGGTTCATCTTCTCTGAACACCAACTGTTCAATACCGCACGTTCCAGAGAAAGAGTCCGGTTCCCGGAGCGGTTTGTCCCGCGCGGGACCGGTCCCGGGATGCAAGTATGTCGGCAAATTCGTCCGGATCCGCGCCCCGCTTCTCCAGATCAATCAGGGTTCCGGTAATGGAGCGTACCATTTTCCACAGAAAGGCGTTCGCGGTAATTTCAAAAACCAGACGATCCCCCTGTGGAAAAAAATGGGCACCGTAGAGATAGCGTGACTTTGAGTGACTCAGATCGCCGGAGGCGGCAAACGTGGTACAATCCGTTTCGCCGTACAAAAAGGTACACATCCGGGACAGGCGGTACAGGTCGGGCCATCGCCCCAGATGCCACACATAGGGCATTTCATGCGCCAGGGGAGAGGCTCCGCAGTGGATAAAATATCGATAGGTGCGTGAGCGCGCCGAGAACCGCGCATGAAACTCGGCAGGAGCGCTTTTGGCATCGTGAATGCGTACATCGTGCGGAAGCATGGAATTAAGCGCGGGAATGAACCGTTCTTCAGGGATCGATGCTATATCGGTGAAAAAATTGGCTACCTGACCGGCGGCATGCACCCCGGAGTCGGTACGTCCCGATCCGGTAAGGGAAACCGGGTGCCCGTGCATTTTTTCAAGAGCTTTTTCAATTTCTTCCTGCACCGTCCGGTATTTTCCGCTATTTGCACCGTTCTGCCGCTGCCAACCTGAAAAACCGGTTCCGTCATAGGACAGGCGTAGAACAATATTCCGATCCATCGGCTCAGTCTTCGTCATCTCCCTCTTCCTCTTCATTCAGTTCGGCCACGATGTTTTCATAGAGGGTACGGGCATGCTCAAGAAGCGGACCCGGTTTCGTTTTTGACGACTTTCCCAGCCCGAACATTTTCGCCAGGGAACGGCGTTGCTGTGCAAGCAGTGTTTTCCGTTGTTCGGCATCATTGCGGTATCCGTATTTTACTTCCAGAAGGGCAGAAAGATAGAGAACCCCGTCGTATCCATAATTTTTGTCAACATCGGGACCGAACGATTTCATGTTCGCGATCATTTCCTTGCCGCTGCTTTCGAGTTCCACGGCGCGCCGGTAAAAAAAGTACGCCTTCCGGTACAGCAGGGTAACCATGTAGCCATAGTTTTCTTCCGGGTATTTTTTCGCAAGCTCATCAAAGAGCCAGGCGGCCCGGAGGGAACAAACACCCTGTTTTATGGTGGGAGAATATTTGGTATCCACAAATTCATAGCAGAGCATGGCAAGATAATATGAAGCCGCACCTTCAGGGAGGCCCCGTGCTCCGGCAAAATTGATGCTGGAAAAAAGATGGCGGATCGATTCATACCGGTCCTGCATATGTTCATAGATCCGGTTGAGGCTTTCCTTGTCGAGGATGTTGAAGTCCTGGGGAAAGGCCGAATAATGACACTTGGGACATACGGTCATCGTATAGATCAACGGATGAATTTCTCCGTATTTTGCCGACGGTTCATACAAGCGGTGCAATTCATCCGTGAGTTTCCCGGCAATCATCCGTCCACCGCCGGACATGAGCTCCTCGCGCTTGAATTTGGCGCCGCAAATGGGGCACTCAATCTGGTCGCGCGAGTAAAAAGTGATTGAACCCTTTTTGTCTTCTTTTTTAGTCAACGGGATCTCCTTCAATTACCACCATGGCGAGGGCATTATCCCGCTCATGGGTAAGACTCAGGTGGATTGTTTCACCCCCCGAACGTTTAAAGGCGTCCAGCGCATTTCCGAAAAGACGCATGGCCGGCTTTCCGTTGTGATTGTTCACAACAAGAATGTTTTTCAGCGTAATACCCCGAAGCCCTATCCCGATTGCCTTTCCGAATGCTTCCTTTGCGGCAAAGCGCGCGGCAAGGGAAAGGGTTGACGAGCTCTTCCGGCTCAGGGCCGCCGCAAGTTCTTCCGGGTGAAAATACCGGTCAAGAAGTCCGGGAACCGTTCTCCAGTGTTCAAGCCGGGAAACATGCACTACATCCAGTCCGATACCGACAATCATTCCTTTTTCCTTGCAACGTAGATCTGAATTTCGCGCGGGGTGTACTCTATCGTTTCAAATCCCTCGGGAAGAACGGCGGTAACCGGCAGACTGTACACACCGGATGCAACAATAGTGCGGGCATTCACGCGCAGCGCTCCCTCCGGCACATTGATCTCTGCAAGATCAATCTGGCGGCCCCGAACCGTCAAACTTCCAGGTTCAACGATATCGGCAACTTCAAAACGGGGATCAAGACTGTCAAATGAAACCGGAACATCCGTAAAGGTACGGGTAATAATGGTATTGGTAATTCGTACGCGGTATTCCACCGTTCCACCGCTGCTCACCGTGATAAGCGGACTCCGGTTTACCAGCAGTGCGGAACCTTCAAATCCGGCGTTTCGTCCCGAAAGATCTATCGGCTCGGTAAGCATCTCGTCAATGTTGTCGACCATGGTTCTCGGTCCGCTCACTTCAACCGAAACCGGGTTGATGAGATATCCGTCAAATTCGTATCCGGCTTCCGGATATCCCGTGAAGCTCGGAGTAACGGGAACTTTCTTGACGGTACGGTTTTCCACCCGCATGGAAATCTCGGCGGGTTCCACCGTTGCTTCCAGAACGGCATTCTCGCCGGTGGGCCCTGCTATCTGTACCTGAAGCGGTATGCGGAATTCCCCTTCCCGTTCAAGATTCGTCAGGTCAAAAAAAACCGAGATGTCCCGTTCTTCAATCGGGTACAGAATATCGGTTTCACCGCGCAGCCGGACCGTTACCGTTCGCGGATAACTCGCCGCCGGTACCAGCTCGCCGTTGGTCTGAATGCGGACGGGAACGGAGAAAACGCGCTGCTCGAGCGTCGACATGCGGTAGAACATGAACAACAACAGGGCAAGCGACAGACAAACAATCTTGGCGGGCCAGTTCTCGAGCAGTTTGTCAGTTACGTTCTTTACCGTCATTACCGGTGTCCTCCGCTTGCGTACCTTCACTTCCCAGGTCGAGCAATTCTTCCAGTCGTCGCGTTATTTCCGCTGAAGCAAGATCATAATAGAGCCGTGAATCGTAGGCCAGACTGATCGCTCCGGTTTCCTCCGACACAATCAATACAACTGCGTCGGTCTCTTCGGAAAGTCCGAGCGCGGCCCGGTGCCGGGTACCGAACGATTTCCTGATATCCTGCTGTTCGGACAGGGGAAGAAAACAGCCTGCTGCCAGGATGTGTCCTCCCTGAATAATGACCGCACCGTCATGCAAGGGCGTGTCATGACCGAATATGGTAACCAGCAGACTCGAGGTAAGATCGGCATTGAGCCGGGTCCCGGTTTCGGCGATATCCCGCAATCCGTTCCGCCGGACAAACACCGCAAGCATGCCGCGTCCCCGGTTGGAGAGTATTTCCGCCGTGGTCATGACCGAATCCAGATGGCTGTGCTTGCTTCTTGTTCCAATTCTGAGCCAGTCGCTCTGGCCAATCTTGAGAAATATCTTTCGCAGTTCCGGCTGGAATACAATGGCTACACCGATGAGCAAGCCGGGAGCGAGAATGTTCAGAAGCCACAACAGGGTGTTCAGCTTGAGCAAAAACGCGATTGCGTAAATGAGAAAAAGGGAAACGGTTCCCTTGAGCAGCTGTATTGCCTGAGTTTTGACCAATATGCGGTACGCAAAATACAGAAGAAAAGCGAGAATGGTAATATCCAGAAACGGCTGGACAATCGCGTACAGGGCGCTTGCTTTTTTCAAGAATTCCACTTGTTTTCTGTCTCCCGTAGTACTTTTAGCATATCACAGGTTTCTGCAACGTCATGAACCCGCAGCAGGCTTGCCCCGTTGCGGACGGAAACCAAGTTTGCGGCAAGTGTTCCTGCCAGCCGGTCGGCGGTATCCTTTCCGGTAATCTCGCCGATTACCCGTTTCCGTGAAAGGGCCATAAGTACAGGGTAGCCCCCAGACGCGATTTCCGCAAGTCCCGTTATCAGGGCGAGGTTGTGCCGTCGGTCTTTTCCGAACCCTATGCCCGGATCAAGAATGATCTTATCCCGCGCAATTCCGGCGTTTTCGGCAAACCGCGCGCGTGAAAAAAGATACTCCTTCACTTCGGAGAGCACGTCCCGGTACTGCGGCATAACCTGCATGGTTCCCGGGGTTCCCTGCTTGTGCATGAGAATGACCGGGATATCCGCGGCGGCAGCAGTTCCAGCCATTGCGGGATCATCCTCGAGCGCGGAAATGTCATTGAGAATATCGGCTCCGGCATCAAGCGCGGCACGAAGAACCGCTTCTTTCCGGGTGTCAACCGAAACGGGTATGGAAGATTCCTTTCTGAGACGGGTTATAACCGGAATGATGCGGTCCAGTTCCTCTTCGGGAGACACATACTGCGCTCCGGGCCGTGTTGATTCCCCGCCGATGTCGATAATGTCGGCCCCGGCATCCGCCATACGGAGCGCCCGTTCAACGGCCTCTCCGGCGGAAGGAACACGGCTCCCCTCCCAGAATGAATCACCGGTTATGTTGAGTATTCCCATGACAAAGGCGGGGAGATCCGTGGAAAGAACACGTCCGCCCGCAAGCGGAAGGATTCGGCTCATAAGAACGAATCCGAGAGGGATCGCTCCCGCAACGCAGCAACACAGTCGGCGATATGCGCCGGTGAAAGGCCTGCCGCCGTCAAAATTTCGGAACGGTTTCCCTGCGGATAGAAAATTTCCTGGAATGCCAGGACATCGGTATATACGACCGTGCTGCGGGTATGTAGCAGGGCAGCAAGATCCCGGCTGATACTTCCCGTGATTACGCCGTCTTCCACAAAAACGACATTCCGGTATCCGTGTACGGCGTCGAGAAACCAGGCTTCATCAAGGGGTTTTACGAAGCGGAGATTCAGGATATCCACCGGCTTGCCCGATCTTCCCAGCAAATTGGCGGCTTCGTGTACTTCGCTGTACATTCCTCCGGTGCAGACAATGAGGGTATCAAGCGCTTCACGCTGGACAAACACGCCGCGCCCGGAAACAACCGGAAGCGAAAAGGCTTCCTGCTCGGTCGGACAGGGCGCCTTGGGATAGCGGATGAGCACCGGACTTCCCTGTTCCAGTGCCCAGACAAGCATGAGGCGCATTTCCGCGGCCGAAGCGGGAGTGAGTATGGAAAGACCGGGAACCGGCCGGAAAAGCGCGATATCAAAGATGCCCTGATGAGTTTCGCCGTCGTCGGGGACAGCCCCGGACCGGTCGAGTGCAAAAACCACCGGCAAGTTCTGGAGCGCGACGTCGTGGATTAGCTGGTCAACCGCGCGCTGCATGAAAGTACTGTAGATGGCGACAACGGGACTAAGTCCGCCGACCGCGAGGCCTCCAGCCAGCGTTACCGCATGCTGTTCCGCAATACCGACATCAAAAAACCGGTCCGGATACCGGTGCTGAAAGGGAACGAGACCGGTTCCCCGGGACATCGCTGCCGTTACTGCCGCAACGCGGGGATTCTTTTCCGCGCATTCAAGCAAGGCACGGGAAAAGGCTTCGGTGAAACTCGTTGTATCGAACTTTTCAACCTTTCCGTCACTGATGCAAAAAGGACCAATACCGTGAAAGGTTGACGGATCATCCTCGGCCAGGCTGTAGCCCTTTCCCTTGCAGGTTTGTACATGAACCACAACGGGCCGGTTGAGCGCCCGTACATCGCGGAAAACCTTTTCAAGCTCTTCCACGCTGTGCCCGTTAAGGGGTCCGACATATTCAAATCCCAGATCCACGAAGAGATTGTCCTTGAACAGCATGCCCTTCACGCCCCGTTTGAGGCGGTGCACCATCCTGGTTAACGGAGCGCCGAAAAGGGGAATGGCGGAAATGATACGGTCAACCTTTGAACGGAAGCGCTGATACGACGCGCCCATGGTCAGGCGGCTGAGATATTCCGAGAGTGCGCCGGTATTCCGGCTTATGGACATCTTGTTGTCATTAAGCACGACGACGAGGTCTCGTCCGGTTTCTCCGGCATGAGACAGGGCTTCAAGCGCCATGCCCCCGGTGAGGGCACCGTCGCCGATAATGGCGATTACCTTTCCGGGATCTCCCGTTATCTGCCGTGAAAGACGAAGCCCGAGGGCCGCCGAAATGGAGGTGGACGAATGTCCGGTATCGAAAATGTCGTGGGGACTTTCCACATGCTTGGGAAAGCCTGAAAGACCGTCACGTTTCCGTATGGTTGAAAAATGATCGTACCGCCCGGTAAGGAGCTTGTGGGTATAACACTGATGTCCAACATCCCATATAAAAGCATCCTGCGGGCTCGAAAAAACCCGGTGCAGGGCTATGGTCAGCTCAACGACGCCGAGATTGCTTGAAAGATGCCCACCGTTCGTCCCGACAACATCAATAATGGTCTTTCGTATTTCCCGGGCAAGGCGGGGGATGTCGGACTTGTCAAGTTTCCGTACGTCTTCAGGGCTTTGTATGCTTGCAAGCAGGGAGTTCGTCATGATGCGGCATTATACCATAGGGGAAAGTAAAAAAAAAGACCGCAAACACCGGGTTTACGATCCTTTCCACCGGTGCAAAGCACCGGAATACGCTCACGAGCGTCATACTGAAACGGCAGATTTCGCCGATAAACATAAAAAATTCCGGCCCGGGCCGTATATGCTACAAGTAACGGAAGCCCGGAGCGGGATTATTTCTTTTTATGCCGGTTTCTTCTGAGTTTCTTCTTACGCTTGTGCGTAGCGATTTTCTGTCTTTTTCTCTTTCTTCCGCAGGGCACGTCGGCACTCCTTTTCGATTTTGTCACGTCAGTATGCACGTAATGGGAAATCCAGTCAAGTACTCGGGTCTGCTACGAAAATTGTTGAAAAAATTCTTTGCAGACCGTGCCGAGCAGATCATGATCATCAGCATGGATACGGGTAGTTCCGGGAATCGAATTGACGAAGGTTTCCTGTCGTTTCGCGTACCGTTTGGTCGCGTGAGAAACCAGGGGCATCACTTCGTCGGGTCGGGATCCCGGCGGATCAAAACTGAAAAACTCCCGGTAACCGATCGCCTGCATACCCGGATCATTTTTGCCATAGCCCTGCTCGAGCAGCGAGCGGAATTCGCCGGCGAGTCCATCGTGGAACATTGCGGCGACACGTTGTTCAATGCGCGCATACAGTTCTTCCCGCTCACGGTGAAGAACCAGGGTTTTGAAGCGGTAGCCACTTCGGAAGGATCCTGACAGGGCAAAGGAACTGAGCGGTCTGCCGGAAAGGGCATGAACTTCAAGGGCACGGATAATGCGATACTCATCGTGAACATGAATCCGGCTTGCGCTTGCCGGATCGACG
>MWCL01000037.1 GCA_002070025.1 Spirochaetes bacterium ADurb.Bin215 | reverse complement strand
ATACCGCCATACCACCGGAAGTATATTTCAACTCTGCGTCTCTGGTGAGCCGTCCGATCAGTATTACATGATTTACATCTGCCATGGCGTTCTCCTTTGTTGGTTATTTTTCGTCTACACGAACAAACAGGAAGGTTAACAGTTCGCCAATCAGCTTGAACTGGCGGTCAATTTCCACAATCTTTTCAGGACCGGCATTGATGTTGAACAACACATACCGTCCCTTGGTCTGTTTCTTGATTTCGTAGGTCAATTCACGGTCGCCGTAGGGCTCTTCGCTCTCGATCTGCGCGCCAAAATCGGCAAGCACCTTGCGGACTGCCTCGGCACTGGTCTTGAATCGTTCTTCCTCGAGCGGGAATACGACCATCAGTTCATACTTTCTCATGGATCCTCCTCATGGACACATTTCTGGGCCCGCGTCATGCGGGCGGGAGTTTGCCGGAATTTATACTTTACCGGAGAATAAAGAATATCAGGATGCATCCCTTTGGTCAAGGCAGAGCACCCTTGTGCCGATACTCAAAGCGACCGACAGCAAGGAGTTTCAATGCTTAAGAATATCGTTTTTCAGGACAATCTGTACCAGCTATGCCGATCGATAGACGTTGTCTATGAAGGGCTGCTCCTCGATCTTTGTCCGGACTATTTTTTTGATAAAACAGTGGATGACATGCTCTTTTTTGATGCATCCATACAGAAAATTTACCGCCAGATTCAGGACAACAGTCAGGTCTCGGATTATGTGTCCATTCTGCATAGTCTGCACGCCTGCCAGGAACGTTTTCTCAGACTTCTGGACACCATTCTGAAAGGTGAATCATCCATGAGTGAACATTTTAGCGGATTTCTTTCAAAACTTCAGAACATCCGTAATATGCAGGGACTTATCCGGAATGAAATAGCCGCGTCCATACGGAAAAGCGACAAGTCGCTCGACAGCCGCGATATTGTGTCGAGCAACGAGTTGAGTGAACTGCTGAACTTCTGATACAATAGCTCATCTATCCCGTAAAGGAACAACTGTATGCGTATTACCGGAGGAACGCTCACCGGACGAAAAATCCGGTGTCCCGGAGGAACCATACGACCAGCCATGGACCGTATGCGTGAATCCCTCTTTGCCATTCTCGGCGATCTTGCCGGAAAATCCTTCCTCGACCTTTTCAGCGGCTCTGGAATCTGCGCGCTTGAGGCTTCCTCCCGCGGGGCAGATCCCGTGTTCCTGGTTGAAAAAGACCCGATCAAGGTTGATGTCATTTTGTCCAATGTCGCCATGGCCCCGAACCGGATCGAATGCAAATTTCAACCGGTTGAACTCTTCATGAAACGGGCAAAAACATCATTTGATATCATCTATATGGATCCGCCCTTCCCCTACAAATTTCACCGCGAACTCATAGCAACCGCGGGCAGCAAACCGGTACTGAAAAACGGAGGGTTGGCCATTATCCACCGGCCCCGGGAACTTGAACTTCCTGACAAGATCGGAATCATGACCAGAACCGACCAACGGGTGTATGGACGGTCGGTTGTTGATTTTTATACAAAAGATGAAAATTGCGGTAATTAAGCTTGATTTCACTGCAGATATTTCTTATTATAAACATAGGATAGCTCTTGGACACCGAAAAAAAAGATGTTTTTAACCGGTTTTTACAGGATAGCCTGATAAAGAGCTCGGATTTACCGAGTACCGGGATAACTCCGGAACAAAAAGCCGCGCTGAACCGTAAGGGGAACGAACTTTTTAACCGGGGTGAAATAGACACTGCAAAACGGATTTTCAAGACAACGGGATATTCTGACGGATTGACGCGTGTCGGAGAAGCGCTGGAAGAAAAGGGCAAGTCGATTGAAGCCCTTCAGCTGTATTGGCTTGCGCATAACAAGAGAAAGTCAGACCCATTAGTACAAAAACTTGCTTATCTTATTAGATCAATACTGACGGGAATGTAAAAGAGGAACTTATGACTGATATTTTGCATGATATGCCGCCCATACCGGAACCAACAGCCGGTACCACGGAAGAAGAAAAACGATTCAATGAAATCGCCGAACTGTCAAAAAACGGCTATCTTCTGCTGAAAGACAATCATATAGACGAAGCGGAACACGCATTCCGCAAGATTCTCGATCTAGAAAGCGACAACAATTACGCACTTGTCGGTCTTGGAGATTCCGCACGCAAACGGAACCATTACCGGGAAGCGGTAGATTACTATACCACCTGCCTGTCATTCCATCCGGGAAACAACTATGCCCTGTTTGGACTCGCGGACTGTTACAAGGCGCTTAATCAGTACAACAAAGCTATTGAAATCTGGGAACAGTACCTTCAACATGATGACCGGAACATAACCGTACTGACCCGTGTGGCCGACGCATACCGGAAAATTCGCGACTTCAAGCAGTCAAAGATTCTCTATCTCCGTGTTCTGGACATGGAAGAAAACAACCCCTATGCCCTCATTGGTCTCGGACACCTCCACTACGATTTCAAGGAATACCGGGACGCGCTCTACTACTGGCAAAAAATGCTGGAACTGAATGAAGGGCAGGTTGATATCCGGGTACTGACGTCTATCGGGAACTGCCATCGGAAACTCAAAACCTTTGAACAGGGAATAACCTTTTTTGAACGCGCACTCACCATGGATCCCGACAACTTCTACGCCCTGTTCGGACTCGCCGACTGTTACCGCGGCATGAACCAGCAGTTCAGGTCCGTAGAATACTGGAACCGCATCCTGGAAAAAGATCCGAACAACAAGGTTATTCTTACCCGCGCGGGAGACGCATACCGCAACATGGGAGATTACGATACCGCGCAGGAATACTACCAGAAAGCACTGGATATCGAGTTTGATGTCTATGCCGTACTCGGTCTTGCCATGATCAGTAAAATCCAGGGACGGTACGATGAAGCCGCTGTAAGCCTTGCCCGTCTCATTCAGTCCGACGCGAAAAACGCACGGCTCTATGTAGAACTTGCCGAATGCCACATGAACACCGGTGAAAAGCAAAAAGCGGTGAGCGTTCTCCAGGATTTCCAGAAAATAGGCATACGCAATCAGATGGTTTCTGACATGCTGGACCGCCTCAGGGCCTGACCAACCATATGAACCAAAACGCATCGTTTGAAAAAGCTCTTACGGGAATGCTTCCCGAAGAGCTTTTTTTGCACCTCAACCTGGACAAACCCTTCCGCTCCCGACAGCTTTTCCGCTGGCTAGCTGCCGGTGCGAATTCTTTCGATACCATGACCAACCTCCCCCCTGCCCTCCGTGTCAAATGGCAGACGGAAGAAATCCTGTATTCGACCTCGGTTGAACAAAAACTCGTGGACCCCGACGGGACCATCAAGCTCCAGATACAACTGGCAGACGGCGCCGCAGTGGAAACCGTACTGCTCATGGACGCGGCCGGGAGAAAAACAGCCTGCGTATCCTGTCAGGTTGGCTGCCCCATGCAATGCGCGTTTTGTCAGACTGGACACATCGGATATCAGAGAAATCTGTCTGCTTCTGAAATTGTTGAACAATTTTTCCATCTGGAGAAACACGCCGGCAAACTCGATTCAATCGTGTTCATGGGTATGGGTGAACCCATGCTCAATCTGGACGCAATACGGAAAACAGTAACCATTTTGACCCATCCGGAAGGACGGGCCCTTTCCAAACGACGAATTACGGTTTCCACCTGCGGAATTACCGATGGTATCCGTTCACTCGCCGACGATGGACCCGATATCCGGCTCGCCGTTTCCCTTACCACCGCGAATGAAACCCTCCGCAGCGAACTCATGCCGGTAACACGGTCCAATCCCCTGCCTGAACTCAAAAAAGCCATTGCCTACTACAATGAAACATCCGGTAAACGCGTAACGCTCGAAGCGGCCCTTCTTGCCGGTGTCAACACCGGCGAATCCGATGCCGACGAATTGGCACGGTTTGCCGAAGGACTCAATGTACACATCAATCTCATACCCTGGAATGCCGTTCCGGGCCTGCCCTTCACCACTCCGTCCGGGAATGAAACCGCGAAATTCGTTGCAATGCTGGAAAGCCGACAACTGAATGTAACGCTCAGAACGCATCGCGGACGGAGCATCGGCGGGGCCTGCGGACAATTGGGGAAAAAGAGCTGATTATTTTACCAACAAAATTGGCAGCAGTAGTTCAGGGCCCAACCCCTGAGGAGGAATCGTCTGTTTCCGTTCCTTTCATCAGCATATCTCCGGCTGCACAGGCCCGCGCTTCTGACGAATAGAACTGCAGCGAGCTTTCTCTGACCCATCCTGCACCGAGATCAATCCACAACACGCGGGTTCCGGCCGTCTGTTCAAACCGTTTGCCCTCGACAAGAAATACGTCTCCACGACGGGCATGCGCAATGGTAATCCCGTCATCGCCCGGTTTGTCACGAAGCGCGATGTAGGGATCCACAACCAGCGCGACACGATTCTCGCGGGAAATAACTGGAGAAGCCGTCAGTTCAAGACTGGTAATATCAGATTTCCGAGTACAGGACATCAACAAAACCAGTAGCAGGGAAAACTTAGCAATCCGGTTCATTCAAGCACCACTTTCTGAGGGCGGGAATTAAAAGACGATCAGAGTTAACAAGATCAAGGGCTTCAACAGCATCAATCGTTTCCCAGGCAAGGTCCGTATGTTCGCTCAGGGTAACCTTTTCATCATGAGACAAAAAAACACGGTAAGCGTACAACACTACCGGTCCGGCATTGTTTTCAAAATGGACAGTCGTGATGCACTCTCCGGGCTCGGCGGCAAGAGCGAACTCCTCGCGAAATTCCCGAACAATGGTCTGTTCGGGCGTTTCACCCGGTTCCACCTTTCCCCCGGGAAACTCCCACCGTCCACCCATCTGACCGCCGGGCAACCGGCGGCCTACAAGAAATTTACCGTCTGTATATACGATGCCCGCAATGGATTGATTCATCTGTTACAGAAAAAGAACGGTGGGAAAGAGGAAATGGGCGGATGCGGATACCAGGGCAATGATTCCGATATACCGTCTCCCGGCGACCAGGCGCTGTACCATCACAGGAACCGACTCATCATCGACCGAGGAGCGACTCCGGTAAAAATCATGCAACAGCATGAACCCGGCGGCCATTCCTGCGACGGCGGGGAAAAGATCCCCCACTATCGGAACATCTCCGCGTACAACAGTAAGAAGCTTGAAAAACCCTGCGATACCGGCAAGAATGCCCAGCACAAGACGGAACGTTTCATCGTACGCAATCTCGGGAATCTTGCGAGATACCGTTTCTTCCCGACGTGAAGGATCAGCAAAGAGCAAAACAAGACCGGTCACGGCATTGAGAAGAATCGAAAGAAAATAAAATTGCAACATTTTTCTCTCCTGTTACCTCAAAAGATAGTGGAAAGATTACTTCCGGTCAACTGAAACCCCGGTAGTAACGATCGAATTCCCTGTGTGAATATCGGCGGAAAGCCTGGTAATACCATGATCGGGGAACACACCACGAAGGACCAGTTTGCTCCCGGTAAATACACTGTCCAGCTCCATTTGGTCAAGAATCATGCCCGACTCATTCAACGCGATTACTTCCGCGCGGATTCTCGCTGCTTCGGCGGCCTCGTCGGGTAAAAACGTCAGGGTAAAATACACCTGCTCGTCAAAATGAAGTGCCTTCAGACTGACCGGAATGCCGTCTATCTTCGAATACCCTTCGGGTGTACCGAAAATACCGACTCCGGTAATGATGGCCGAAAGAAGAACGATGACAAAGAATATGCTCCGCAATCCCGGGGAAGCGGTAAGGCCCCGTATGATACCGGGACGTTTGATCGGCCCTTCTTCATAGGCCCGGCGAACCGACTCCGGCGCATTTGCAAGACGCCGTTCACGATTGTAGTGAAAAACAATATCCGGTTTTTCGGGGTCCCGGGTTTCCCGCATCACCGAATATCCCCAAACAGCGAATCGGTCCGCCACCAGACAACGGACGCGTTCAAACCGGACGCCAGAAGCGCCGTGAGTATACCGTCATCGGAAAGAATGAGCGCGTTATACGCCAGTTCATCCGGTGAAACGTAGAGTATCCGCTGATGAACCCTGCTCGTCTTGCTGTCCAGGGCTTCAAGCAAATATCCCTCGTCTACCGGAGTACAGAAGAAAAACCACTGCCCGGACGTGACACCGAGAAGCTCATACGGCTTCTTGTAGGTAAACGTCCCCTGACTGTCCTTGTCCACCCCTTCATAAAACGGTACGTCTATCCGTTCTCCATACGCGCCCTTGTCAATATCGAAGGGATAAATTGCGCTCGCATCGTAGGCGATTCCGGCATCCGCACCGGTGGACTGGTCTATAATGGGCGTATAATAATCAATTTTCATATACAACCGCACCTGATTCTGATCCATGACAATCCTGTCCAGGGTCGGCATGACTTTCTCCCCGTCCGGATAAAAAGACGGCAGCGCATTGACCGAAACGGGAACCTGATACAGAAGCGACCCGTCGCGATCAAACCAGAATACAATCGTTGTGTCGGGAGTTTTTGATATTACGACGAGTTCGTTCCGGACATTCGTGTAAAGGGCGGTTATTGGCGGAAACGGCGTGCCGCCGGGGCCTTCCTGACCGAGAAAATCGAGAAACTGTCCGTCAGGATTGAACCGGAGAACTACATCACGGAGAATTACCCTCTGTTCACTGTCGAACTCGAACCGTTCACGGGGGAGTTGATCGGCAACGAAAAGGCGCTTTTGCAGGTCAACCGAGAGATATACCGGATGATTGAAGGGATACGCAACCGCTTTGCGTGTTGTCGCGGTAACCGTTCCGTCTCCCGGATCTGCCCCCGCAAAGGAGGGAACCGGATTTGTTTCAGGATTATAGTACACTGAAAGCAGATCACCGTACGACGTGAATTGTAAAATCTTTTTTGCGCCGGAATTGGCTATGTACACCAGACCGTCACGCATGAAAACCTGGGTATCCGGACCGGATGTCCCCGAATCAAGATTGAACAAGTCAATCTCGTCTTCGAACCGACCGTAGGAAAGGGAAAAAAGCTTTTCCCGCTCGAGAACTTTGCGGGAATCACCGGTACATCCGGTTACCGATACGAGTACCGGAAAGAGAAAGAGTACAGCCGCCAATGGTGCAATAACCGGTTTCATACGTTCCTCCGTGAAACAGGGTAGAATTGATTTCATTGCTTGTCAACCGCGTTGACATTTAGTACTATATACCAATGATTACCGATACCATCATCCGCCTGATTTTCGGCTCCCAACATGAACGGGACATTAAAAAACTTCTTCCGGTTCTACACCAGGTAAATTCCCGGGAAGCATGGGCGGTTTCACTGACCGCCGAGCAATTTCGTGAAAAAACGGCGGAATTCCGCAGCCGTTTCGCCGCAGGAGAATCCCTTGACGATCTTCTGCCCGAAGCCTTTGCCCTCGCGCGCGAAGCCGCACGCCGGGTTCTGGGCGAACGTCCATACGACGTGCAGATGCTTGGTTCCATCGTTCTCCATTCCGGCAAAATCGTTGAAATGAAAACCGGTGAAGGAAAAACCCTCATGAGCGTATCAGCCGCGTATCTGAACAGCCTTACCGGCCGCGGCGTACACATCGTTACCGTAAACGATTACCTCGCCGAACGCGACGCGGACTGGATGCGCCCGGTGTATTCCTACCTCGGCGTAAGTGTCGGTTCAATCCTTTCCAATATGGACAACGAAACCCGCCGCCGTTCGTATCAATGCGACATTACCTACGCCACAAACAACGAACTCGGATTCGACTATCTCCGCGACAACATGAAATGGTCCCATGACGAATGGACCCAGCGCGATTTTTCCTACGCCATTGTCGACGAAATTGACTCCATCCTGATTGACGAAGCCCGGACGCCGCTTATCATTTCCGGATCTGCGGAAGACGACACCGCACGCGTTTTCGACGTTGACAAGTTTGTAAACCAGCTCGTTGAAGTGGAGAAAAATCCCGAAACAGGCGAGTATCCCGACGAACTCCAGGGCGAAACCATTGTTGGTGACTACACCCTTGACGAGAAAAACCGCAAAGTTTCATTCACCGATCAGGGTATGAACCATATCGAGGAAATACTTTCCAAACACAACCTGATCTCGGGCAGTGTCTTTGAAGAACAGAATTTTGAATACATCCATTACTTTACCCAGGCCGTACGCGCCCACCGCATGTACAAACCCGATGTTGACTACGTCGTAAAGGACGGCCAGGTACAGATAGTAGACGAATTTACCGGCCGTATCCTTGAAGGACGCCGGTACGGTGACGGCTTGCATCAAGCTATTGAAGCAAAAGAAAAAATCCGCATAGCCCAGCGCAACCGTACCATGGCGACCATTACCTTCCAGAACTTTTTCCGCATGTACGACAAACTCTCGGGCATGACCGGTACCGCCGATACCGAAGCCGTTGAGTTCAACAGTATCTACGGCATCGATGTTGTGGTAATTCCCACGAACCTTCCCGTTGCCCGCGATGATGAAGACGACATTGTCTATTTAAACGAGTCCGACAAATGGAACGCGCTGTGCGATGAAATAGAAAACGCACACAAACGTGGCCAACCCGTACTCGTCGGTACGGTATCAATTGAAAAATCCGAACATATATCCCGACTGCTTACCAAACGGGGCATACGCCACGAAGTACTCAACGCGAAGAACCACGCCCGCGAAGCATTGATTATCGCCGAAGCAGGCGCAAAAGGCGCCATTACCATAGCGACCAACATGGCCGGCCGCGGTACCGACATAAAACTCGGCGGCAACCCCGAATACCGCGCCCGCAAACGGGCCGGAACCGCCGCAACGGAAGAAGAGTACCTGCGCGTGTACAAGGAAGAGTTCAAAAAATGGCAGAATGACTACCGCGAAGTCAAAGAAGCCGGCGGCCTCTACGTTATCGGAACCGAACGCCACGAAAGCCGCCGCATCGACAACCAGCTCCGCGGCCGTTCAGGACGTCAGGGGGACCCCGGACGCTCACGGTTCTTCATCTCCCTGGATGACGACCTCATGCGCATGTTCGGCGGTGAAAACCTCAAACGCCTCATGGCACGAATCGGCATGTCCGATGGTGAACCAATCTACCACCCCTGGCTCAACAAATCCATCGAACGGGCTCAGTCCAAGGTTGAACAACGAAACTACGAAATACGAAAGCACCTGCTTGAATACGACGACGTACTCAATGAACAACGTACCTTCATATACAAACAGCGGAACAGCATCCTTGATGATTCCAACCTTTCCGCCCGCATACTCACAACCGCCGAGGAAGCGCTCGACGTTGCCGTGGAAGAATGCGCAACCTCGTCCCGAAGGAACCGTGAAGCGGCGCTATCGGACCTTGCGACGTATATCAAGACAACGTTTGGCTACACCCTCACCCCGGAAGACCAGACCCGGTGCATCAACGCACCCGAAACCGCCTCGAAAACAATTCTGGAACAACTCGCCCGCGAACTTGCGGAAAAGGAACGCCTTGCGGGAAAAGAAAACGTCAATTCCTTTATCCGTTACCAATATCTACAAGCAATTGACCGCAAATGGCTTGACCATCTCGAAAACCTTGAATCACTCCGGGAAGCAGTGTATCTCAGGTCCTACGGACAAAAAAATCCCCTGACCGAATACAAACTTGAAGGATTCGACATCTTCTATTCCATGCTGGATGACATTCGTATCGAGATTGCCTCACGTGTATTCCTGGTCAAAGTTCAAAGCCCGGAAGAAGCCGGACAAGTCCGCCGCGCAAAAACCGTATCAGCAGACGCGCATCACCGGGCAGTCGGCGCATTTTCGGGAGCCTCCCCCGTTTCCGGACCGCTTTCCGCGAGCAAACCGGACTCAACCCAGGTTATCCGGGTTGTGCCCAAGGTGGGAAGAAATGAGCCGTGTCCATGTGGAAGCGGAAAAAAATACAAGCATTGTTGCGGACGATAAAACAAGGAAAAACGAAATTACCGGAGCATACGGCGGGAATACCGTTACAATTTAAGTATTGTAATAAACGGCTCGGTACATTCCATCACAATCGGAAAATCTGACGGAATGAGCAGGTGCGATTCGCCATCAACCTGCACGAGTATTTTCTCTGAATAATTGATAACGAGCTTGTTGGCTGAATAGAGCAAGGTCTCGGGAACTGCGGTATGGGCGCCGAAACGGAACAGTTTCTTCAATTTCAGTTTTCTAAGCAGGGGCATTTCGCGGACACCGCATACATTGTTGGTATCCGGCAGTATTTTCTGATTTGATCCATAGGTGCGGAATCCCGATATCCCCATGGCGTATAAAATCATCCGGTCTTCGTGGGTAAAAATCAATTCGTCAGTTATCTGCATGGCGGATACGGTCATCTTGTTTACTTTGTAAATTTTGTTGTAAAACAGACAGGCCGCGTCTACACAGAACTTGTAAAAGTCTCCGGGGATAAATCGTTTAACCCGGTTGGTAATGTGTGTTACAAATGCATCGAGACCGATACTGGCGATATTGAAGGCATAGAAATCAATTTTTGTATTGGCAGGTGAATGAACATGAACCGCTCCCTGACGGGCGAAGTACGCTTCTCCGGTTAGAAGGGCCATGGTCTGGTCGAGTTTTCGTCCGTCTGTCGCGTCATTTCCCGTGCCGAAGGGCATGCGGATAAAGCATACTTTTTCAATAAGTTCACGTTTCCCGGCTATGAGTACTTCCCGGGTAAACGCTGTCTGCACTTCAAGACTGGTGCCATCACCACCGGCGGTAACGAGAAGATACAATGCGGTGTTTTTGTCGTCCTTGCTTGCCTGGTAAAACACCGATTGTGCCAGGGCGCCGGCATGGCCGGCTGCGTTTGTGAAATGTGCGACAACGGAACAGGAGCGGGTTACAACCGGACGGTTTTTAACTCGTTCGACAGCTTCCTTGATATACCGGCGATTTTCTGCGATCCGCTTTTTCTGGGTAAATCCGCCGGCAACGGGATTTGCGACAACGGTCACATGCAAATCCCGTCCGCTAAATACCTTGGCTCGCTCTATAAGCAGTTTCAAATCACCGGTATATTCCATTGTGTAACTCCTGCTGGTATTTTCGGATTACGGTATGTTTCTTGCGAACGCGTCGGGAAATCCGTTCTTCCGGAAGTATTCCAGAACGGCGCCGTATTCGTCTTTTTTAAGCGGTCCTACATACACTTTCACCAGCGGTTTGTCCGAAGAATCACTTTTTTGTACTACTACGGGATACTTCTTTCCAAAGCGGTTCAGGATTGTCCGTACATTCACGGTATCCTTGTATGCTGCTATCTGCACATAGTACGCGCCAGTATTCAGACGGTCAATCCAGGGATAGTCCCCGTCAAAAGAGTCCCGGGCGGTATTGACCGGCGGTGCCGCTTCGACGGGTGTTTCGGGGAGAAGAGCCAAAGCTCCGAACAGGGGCGTTCCTTGTGCAGGGACTTCTTCAATCGGTTCAACCAGAGGCACGGTTTCATCCAGTGCGGTTTCCGGTATCTCTTCGGGTACAACAGGAGGTGCAACGGGGAACGCATCCATAGTGGATTCAGGGGGACGAAGTTCCGCAGGTTCAAGGGTTATATCTTCAACTGTTTCCACTGGTTGCGCTTCAGCTTGCAGGAGTTCCGGTTCATCATAAAACAGGTCCGATTCGGCAGTTTCAGGAACCGGAGCTTCTTCGAGAGCTGTGGCAGCATCCGCTTCTTCGAAGGCGGTAGTGGCATCCATTTCATCGGCAGGCATACCGGAGTCCGCATCTTCTGCGGCTATAACCGCCGCTTCGCTCATAACCGCTCCGGGAGCCTCCGCAAAATTATCTTCGGCTACTGCATCTTCTGCACCGAGGGTATCTTCATTGGGTACGACCGCGGTATCCGCCGGAAGTTCTTCCAGGGGAGATTCTGACATCTCGCCGGTTTCATTGGTCAGACCAAGGGATTCCCGTGCATCATCAAAGGTTTCGTGTTCATCGGTGCCGGGAACCGGAATCATGGGCGCTTCTCCCGCTCCGGCAATAGCCGCGAGCGGTACCATCGCTTCAGGATTCACGTCGGGATCGGCGACAGTCAAGGCGTCTCCGGTTGCAAGCGTACCGGGAGCTGGAGTTTCACTGACACGGGCGGGGGTGGTAATTCGCACCCTGACAACCGCGCCTTCACGGATATTGAGCGCCGCCGCTGTCTCGGGCGAAAGGACCGCGACGAGACCCGGTACACCGGACGATCCGGTAATAACGGCCCGGACTGAACTTCCCGATTCCAGGTTCACAATTTGAACGACGGTATTGCGGGGAAACATGTCGCTCCGCGCATAGAGTCCGTTCCCGGGGAAATCCGATGCCGCGCCCGTACCGGCGTTTCCTTCCCAGGTAGCCCAGGTAAGGGTCAGCGGAATGGTAACAAGAATACAGAACAGGCTTATAAACCGTAATGTACTTTTCATCAGTTTTTCTCCCCTTTTACCGTGTCGCGCATTGCCTGTAAGGAATCACGCGCAATAAGTTCTCCAAGCATGGATATCTGCTTGTATGGATCAAATTCTTTGATGGGAACAGCGCTCAAATCCAGCTTCTGTTCTTCAATTATAATGATATCCCGGACATGTACCAGTTTCCAGGTAGCTTTTTTCAACTCGGCATATTTCAGACCCAGTTCAGTGTTCGTTTTTTCCGCCTGTCCGTACTGCATGTACACAACAAGTACATAGTCGGACATGCCGTGTGCGGCGGCTTTCACACCGTAGTTTTTATCACGGTAGTTGTTGCCGTCAAAGGCAATATCCGTTGTAGTAACGATCATACCGCTGTCGTAATAGACTCCCAGCAGGGCATCTTCCACCACCCGGCTCATGCCAAGCGCTGTATCAGGCGCATTTTTATTCTGTACAATCGTTATGGTTACTGTCTGCGCTGTCAGTACAAAGGCAGTACTGATCATTATAAGGATTACCAGCGCAATTTTTCGTGGGTGCATACAATCCTCCCCCTCCGTTAGAATATCGGATTTTTCACGGAAGATATGAGTGTTTTATTGACAGTCGTCTCAGGGGAAATTCCTGCTATTTTCTTTTTTTAGTCCCTGTGATATTCTTGTTTTCATGAACTATTTCGCCCTTCAGGTTAAAACCCGTTCAGAAACAAAGTTCATTCAACTTGCTGCAAGCACGGCCATTTCTTCCGGAGACGGGGCAATGCGCCTTCTTTTTCCGCGAAAAATGCTTCCCATCCGCAGACTGGGAAAAACACGACAGGAAGTCGTTCCCGTCTTTCCCGGGTATCTTTTTGTTGAAACTCCGCTGGACGCCTCGTCATTTTACTGGAAGTTCCGCTCAATTCCCGGTTTTTACCGGTATCTTCCCGACAATCAGCATCCCCTCCCCCTGGACGGCCATGATCTTGCTACATTAAAACACTTTATTTCGTTCGGTCCGGTAGCTCAGTCCTCCGTAGTACAATTCGACGAAAACGACCGCATTCTTGTTCAGTCTGGCCCGCTCAAGGGTCTTGAAGGTTCCATTGTCAAAGTTGACAAACGGAAATGCCGCGCACGGGTCAAGCTGGACATGTACACCAATTCATTCATGGTGGATCTGGCTTTTACCATGCTGGAGAGAAATTGATGGTACGGGATCATCTGGAAAAAAACGTCTATGTGATCGGTGCGGGCTTTGCCGGTTCAATGGTTGCCCGGGAAATAGCCCAGAAGGGCATTTTCGGAACCGTTCGGGCTTTTCTGGATGATGATACCAACAAAATTGGCAGCAGTATTAACGGAGTCCCGGTAGTCGGCCCAATCCGGAGCATCGCGAGCCTCATCCGCATAGAACCGAACGATGAAGCCCTCATCGCTATTCCGAGCGCGGGTCCGGCGGTCATGCGCAACATCTACGCGGTCCTGAAAGACGCCGGATTCAGCAAAATCAGTATTCTTCCCGGCATTTCCCAGATTCTCGAGGGGGAAGCACATCTGGTTCAGGCGCGCCAGATTGATCCGCAGGACCTTCTGGGCCGTTCACCGGTCGCGATAAACCTCAAGGAAAGCCTTTCCTACCTCCGCGGCAAGCGGGTACTTATAACCGGCGCGGGTGGCTCAATCGGAAGCGAACTGGCTCGTCAGCTTCTTTCCGGCGGCGCGGAGCGTCTCTTTTTGTTCGGACACGGGGAGAATTCCATTTATCAGATCGACCGGGAACTTCGGCTGCTCCAGGAAGGCGGTGTCGGGGAAAAAGCGACCATTGTACCGGTAATAGGCGACATGCGTAACCGCGACTATATGCACTACATTCTCCGTCAACTCCGGTGCGACGTCGTATTCCACACGGCGGCATACAAGCATGTGCCCCTCATGGAGGAAAACCCCGTAGCAGTAATAGAAAACAATGTATTCGGTACCGCGAATCTCCTTTCCGCCTGCATGGAGTCCGGGGTAACCCGGTTTGTGCTCATATCCACGGACAAGGCGGTCCAGCCCGTCTCGGTATACGGTGTTTCCAAAATGCTGTGTGAACGGCTCGTCATGGAAGCGGCGCGAACGGTCGGGACAGACTCCGGTTCCTCCGATCCCCGTTCATTCATGTTTGTCCGTTTCGGCAACGTGCTCGGATCCCGGGGATCCATTCTCCCCCTGTTTATCAACCAGATTCGCAAGGGCGGCCCGGTTACCGTTACCGATCCGGCCATGATCCGCTACTTCATGACCATCCCCGAAGCCTGTTCGCTTGTTCTTAAAACCGGAGGAGTCGGCACAAACGGCGAATCCTATCTTCTGGACATGGGGGAGCCGGTTAAAATCCTTGAAGTCGCCGAGCAGCTCATCCGGTTCATGGGCTATGAACCGGAAAAAGATATTCCCATAACCTTTATCGGGCGCCGGAGCGGCGAACGGCTCGACGAGCCGTTGTGGAATCCCGACGAACTACCGGTTCCCACGAAATTCCCGAGGATTCTCCGGCTTGAAAAATCAGAGCCGGACGACACCGTGGATACCACGTCTCTTCTACGCTCCCTGGAGCCGGTGTGTTTCCTCGATCCCGAACAAAAAGACGAATACCGAAACCGCCGTATCCTGTTCTCACGTCTGGCGTCCGCAATCCCTTCGTTCAGGAACAACCGTCATGATTAAACCCCGTTCGGTTCCATTTTTTAAACCATCTCTCGGCCGGGAAGAGGAAGAAGCGGTTCTCCGGGTCATGCGGTCCGGCTGGCTTACCACCGGAAGCGAGGCCCGTGCCTTTGAGGATGAATTCGCCCGCTTTGTTTCCAGCCCGCATGCCCTCGCGGTAAACAGCGCCACAAGCGGCCTCATGCATGCCATGCAGGCCTTCGGGGTCGGTTCGGGAACCACCGTACTTACCACACCCTACACCTTCGTTTCCACGGCGACCGCGGCCATACATCTCGGCGCGGAAGTCCGATATGCGGATATTGGGCCCGACGGATTCAACATTGATCCCGCCGCGGTGGACCGCGCACTCGAAGAGCACAACGACATCCGAGCGGTTGTCCCGGTCCATGTCGCCGGCCTTCCCTGCGATATGGAACATCTTTGCCGCTCGGCCGGAAAAGCAGGCACGGCGGTAATCGAGGACGCGGCCCATGCCTTCCCGTCAAAAACCGCTGCCGGATACGCCGGCACGCTCGGAGACGCAGGAGTATTCTCGTTCTATGCTACCAAAACAATTACCACCGGTGAAGGCGGTATGATCTGTGTGCGGGATCCGGATATCGCGCAGCGGATTACCCGCCTCCGCTGTCACGGTATTGACCGTCCGGTCTGGGACCGGTATACCTCGAACAAGGCCGACTGGCTCTACGATGTTACCGAGGAGGGCTGGAAAACAAATCTTCCGGACGTTCTCGCCGCCATCGGACGGGTTCAACTCGGCAGGGCGGAGTCATTTTTCGAAAAGCGCCGCGCCATAGCCCGCCGTTTTTCCGAAGCTTTTGCGGGCTACGATTTTCTCACCGTTCCGCCCGACGGGGACGGTCATGCCTGGCATCTGTATTTGCTGGGGATAGTACCGGAGCTCCTGAATACCGACCGTGACGGTTTCGGACACCTTCTCCGCGACGCTGGAATCAGTATCTCGTTGCATTTTATACCTCATTTTGAACAAACCTGGTGCAAAAAGCGATATACTCTTTCACGAAGCGATTTTCCCCATGCCGCACGGCGGTATGACACCACCCTTACCCTGCCCCTGTGGCCGGACATGAAGGAATGGATGATCGACCAGGTAATCACCACGGTTATATCGATCGGTAAGGCACAGTACCGGAGGCGGCCATGACGGACGGACACGCACCGGCATTTTTCAGTGATCTCGATTTTCCCGATCAACTGTACGGCATGCTCGTGCGTTCAACCATCCAGCGCGGATATCTGGTGGACATCAAACCGCCGCCGATGCCCGACGGCTACCGTCTGTATACGGCAACCGACATCCCCGGAGAAAACCGCCTTACCGTAACCGGCACCACCGTGCCCGTATTTACCCCCTACGAAATCCAGTACTACGGTGAACCGCTCGGCATTCTCGTCGGCCCTGATCCCGAAAAGGTGCAGGAACTTGTATCGGAAGTACTCGTTGAAACCGAACTGCTCTCGCCGGTCCAGTTCACTGACCGGTTCGCGGCCTCGCAGGTTGTGGCGAAACGGATTCATTTTTCCGGAAATGCCGATGTCCAGCTGGACAAGGCGGAGCGGGTCTTCGAAACGGAATGTGAAACCCCGGCGCAGGATCACTACTACACCGAAACGCTCGGTGTCGCCGTCAGCATCTCGTCCGAACGGCTCGATATTTACTGCGCGACACAGTGGCCGCACCATGTCAAAAATTCCGTCTCCGCGGTTCTTGATCTTGATCCTGCAGAAATACGCGTCATTCCCACGGTTATCGGGGAAGCGCTCGACGGCAAGATATGGTTCCCGTCCCTCATCGCCGCCCAGGCGGCTCTCGCGTCTGTCCTTTCCCGTAAACCGGTAAAACTGGTTTTTACCCGACAGGAAGACTTTCTTTTCTCGGTAAAATCCGCTCCGGTCCGCATCCGGTATCGTACGGTTCTTGACGAACAATTCGCCCTGAAAGCCATGCATGTCCGCATCCTGATCAATGCCGGAGCGTACAGCCCGCTCATAGATGAAATTGTTGACCGCATGACCATCGCGGCGACCGGACCCTACTACTGCCCCGAATTCAGGATTGAAACCTATGCCCTCCGCTCGAATCTGCCGCCCATGGGCGCGTTTTCCGGCTGGGGAGATACCCAGGTTTCCTTCGCCCTGGAAAACCATATTTCACGCGTACTTTCCGAATGCGCTCTTTCTCCCACGGAATGGCGAAAAGAAAATCTGCTCGACCGGGGAAGAATCACCCTGACAGGAAATGAACTGAAGCAGAGCCGTCGTTTTGACGAATTGATCGACCTGGCCTGCAAAAAGAGCGACTTTTTCCGTAAACGAACCGCGTATGAGCTGTTGAACCGGAACCGGACCACGCTGAAAGAAACACCCCTCAGGGGCATTGCCCTTTCCTGCGCCTGTCAGGGAAACGGTTTTACCGGTAAAAATCCCCCCGGCGGCAGTTACACGGTTTCGGTAACCATGGATACCGAAAGCCGGGTCCATATTTCCGCGAATGTCACCTCGGATTCCATGCGGCGAATAACCCTTGAACAGGCCTCCGCAATCCTTGAAGTTGGAAAAGAAGCCATTTTCTTTACGGACAGTTCCACGGACACGACCGCGTCGGGCGGACCGCAGACACTGTCGGACAAACTCACGGTCATTCTGCCGCTCGTTGAAAAATGCTGTACAACCATCCAGAAACAACGATTCCGGAATCCCCTGCCCATCACGGTAAAAAAAACCTACCGGCCTCCCCGGTCCGAATCCTGGGACACTTCCACGCTGCAGGGAAAACCCTTTATATCGACGACCCCGGCGGTTTGCATTACGGAAGTTGAACTGGACCCGCTCACCTGGACACCGTCCGTCCGCAAGGCATGGTTTGTCCTTGACGCGGGAAAAATTCTTGACGAAGGCGCTGTCCGTTCGGCAATACGGCGGAGCTTTACCCTCGCCTGTTCGCGAAGCATGGCAGAATACCTGGTTATCCGGGATGGACGCTTTGCGCCCGGAGACAGTGTGCAATACGACATGCTGCCGCCGTCCGAAATGCCGCCCGTCGAAATTTATTTTCTTGACTCTACCGAAGCGCCCCGCGGGGTTGGAACCCTCGCGCAGCTCCTGTTCCCGCCGGCATTTACCTCCGCCCTCCACCAGATAATCCGTAAAGGTGCTACCTCGCTACCGGTTCGTCCCGAAGACATCTACACCCTGGTAACCCGAAAGGAGGAAGCGGAATGATAATCCCCTTTGTGCTTAACGGAGATCTCGTATACATCGACGCGAATCCCGGGGAACGACTTGTGCACATTCTCCGCCGCCGGTTTACCCTGCTTTCCGCGCGGGAAGGATGCAATTCCGGACGCTGCGGTTCCTGCATGGTGCTCATGAATGACCAGCCCGTACCCTCATGCCTCGTCCCCGTCTTCCAGGTAAAAAACAACTCCGTAGTAACACTGGAACATTTCAGCAAGACGGACGAATATCATGACATCATCACCGCGTTTGAAGAAGCCGGAATTTCCATGTGCGGATTTTGCAACGCGGGGAAAATTTTCATAACGCACACCCTTATCCGGGACAATCCGCGGCCCACAAATGATGAAATTCGCGCCATGTTCTCCGGAAACATGTGCCGCTGTACCGACATTGAAGACCTCATCAACGGAGTGCGCAAGGCGGCGGCCCGGAGAAGGAGACGTCATGCTTAACAAGACGACGACCGTGTACCGCGCGAATTCGGTTACGGAAATACAAACCCTTTTACGGAACATATCGGGCATCTCCGTTGCGGCCGGCTGCACGGAAATCGCGCGGCGCCAAACCGGCCGCGCACTCAGCCTGCCCACGCATGTACTGTCAATCGCGGGTATTCCCGACCTGTGTTCGGTTACCAAAACGGAACGCTACATCGATTTCGGCGCCTGCGTTACCCTCGCGAGTCTTCTCGAGCTCGGACGCAAGAATCTACCGGAGGTCCTGTTCGACGCGGTCTCCGGTATCGCGAATCCTGCGGTACGCTCCCTCGCTACCCTGGGCGGCAATATATCCGCCAAAGGACACCGCCTCTCCACCTTCGCACCGCTCCTTGCCCTGGACGCCCGTCTTGAAATAAAAACACCAACCGATACCTACTGGGTACCCATGACACGGTTCTTTTCCAATACGGGCAAGGAACAGCCGGGATTTCCCGAATGCCTCTGCCGGATACGCGTTCCGGTTGAACAATGGGACATTGCCCTGTACCGCCGTACCGGGAAGCCCTGTCTTGTCAGCGATACGACCGCGTCATTCGTCTTTCTGGTTAAAACACAAAAGAAGGTACTCACCGATATCAGGATCGCCTGGGCGGGAAAATTCTTTTTCAGGAAACGGGAATTTGAAAACCTGATAATTGGACGAACCCTGCCCCTTTCCGAAAAGTACATGGTAAATCTCATGGACAAGTCCGAACTGTTTTTTGACCAGCTGCTCTTTCCGGAATCCTATAACCGAGCCTGTTTTCTCAACCTGCTGGAAGATTCCCTGCGCCTGCTCACCTGATCAGCGGATTAACATCGAATCCCCGTACGAAAAGAACCGGTATTCCTTTTCCACCGCGTGACGGTATGCGTCAAAGATGCGTTCTTTTCCTGCAAACGCCGAAACCAGCATGACCAGCGTGGACTCCGGCGTGTGAAAATTGGTGAACAGCCGGTCCACTACCGTAAACTCATATCCGGGATAAATAAAAATCCTGGTAGCCTGTTCTCCGGTCCGCAAGCGTTGCTCCGCGCGGTCCCAGGCCGATTCAAGTGTCCGCACACTGGTCGTTCCTACCGCCAATACGGGCCGTCCCTCGCGTTTTGCCTGCTCGACTTTCCGCGCGGTTTCGTCAGTAATGACGAACTGTTCCTCGTGCATTACATGTTCCTCGAGCTTTTCAGTGCGGACCGGAAGAAAGGTACCGAGGCCGACATGGAGCGTTACACTCGTCCGCTCAATACCGTGCGCATCCAGCTCGTCGAGAATGGCGGGGGTAAAATGAAGCCCGGCGGTCGGCGCCGCAACAGACCCGGTATTTTTTGCGTAGACCGTCTGGTAGCGGTCGGCGTCTATCGCTTCATCGTCGCGGTGAATGTACGGGGGAAGCGGAATGTGCCCATGGGTATCCAGCCAGGTGTCGTCGACAGGGTCGGAGAACCTCAGCAGGCGGAACTCGCCGCCGGCAAGACCGTCAGGATCGTCGAGGATGGACGCGGAAAGACCGCCGGGGAAGCGGTACTCACGGCCGGGCTTCTGGCGTTTCGCGTTTTTCGCCATCACCTTCCACACGGTACCCGCCGCCGTTCCCGGAAGCAGAACCGGATTGATCAACAAAAACTCCACCCGGCTTCCGGTTGCAGCAACCTCGGCATAGACCCTGGCGCGCCGTACGCGGGAATCATTGAAAACGAGCAAGGTTCCCGGTTCAACAAGAGAAGGAAATTCGAAAAAATCCCGGTCATCAAGCGCACCGGTTTTGCGATCGAGTACGAGCAGGCGGTCAGCTCCGCGATTCGGCGCCGGAACCTGCGCGATCAGATGTTCGGGAAGATCAAAATGGAAGTCGCTGGTCTGCATTGCTACCGTCCGTCAGTTTGGGCTCAAGTCCGAGATGGGTATAGGCGCGGCCGGTCACCATGCGTCCGCGGGGTGTCCGTTGCAAAAGACCGGCCTGGATGAGATAGGGTTCATAATAGTCTTCGAGCGTATCCATGGCCTCACCCACCGATATGGCGAGTGTCTCGGCACCGACCGGGCCGCCACCGAAATTTGATATGATCGAAGATAAAATCTCCCGGTCATACCGTTCAAGACCGAGCGTATCGATTTCAAGTTTCGCAAGGCCCGCCGTTACAACCTCGTCGGTAATGACCCCGTTCCCGAGTACCTGCGCGAAGTCGCGCATACGGCGAAGCAGGCGGTTCGCCACGCGGGGCGTACCCCGGGAACAGCGCGCCAGATGGAGCGCCGCGTCGCTCTGTATAGTCACCCCAAGGATGTCCGCCGAGCGGCGGATAATCGCCGAAAGCTCCGCTTCGGTGTAAAACGCGAACCGGTGCACAATGCCGAACCGGCTGATGAGCGGGCTGGAAACCATGCCGGCGCGGGTTGTTGCCCCGATGAGCGTAAACGGCGGCACCGGGATACGGACGGTCCGGGCGCTCGGCCCCTGCCCGATAATCCAGTCGAGCTCGTAGTCCTCCATGGCGATGTACAACATTTCCTCAATGGCCGGCTTCAGGCGGTGAATCTCGTCAATAAAAAATACCGTGCGTTCGGTTACCGTGGTAAGAATGCCCGCGAGGTCCTTGGGTTTGTCGAGAGCCGGAGCGCTCGTCACCTTGAAGTCGACCCCGAGCTCGTTCGCGGTAATCTGTGCGAGAGTCGTCTTCCCGAGCCCGGGAGGACCAATCAGAAAGAGATGATCAAGACTCTCGCCGCGGTCGCGCGCGGCGGTTATGAATACGGAAAGATTTGATTTTATTTGTTCCTGACCCAGGAACGACTCGAGATTCCGCGGCCGCAGGGCCCGATCCGGCTCGTCGCCGGGCAATTCCTCCGGACGGACCGGACTTTTTTCTGCTTGCATGCCCCGCTCCTACGAACTCAAGTCAACGATGGCCCGGCGGAATATTTCCTGCTCCCGTTCCGTCCGATTCAGCGAAGCGCCCGTACCTGCGGCCAATTCCGCCGCAATGGCCGTTACCCTGGCCGCGGCGGCCTTCCGGTCAAACCCCATGTCGGCCAGAGCGCCAATAATATCCGCGTGCTCGCCCTCGTCTACAGACCGGTCCGTACCGCGGTCTCGCGCAAGCTTTCCCTTGAGCGTGAGAATCATCTTTTGCGCGGTTTTCTTGCCGATACCCGGCGCCGCCGAGAGCCGCGCTACGTCCTCGTCCTCGAGGGCCGCCTCAAGATCCTCCGGCCGAATGCTCGAAAGAATACGCACCGCCTGCTTAGGCCCGATGCCGTCAACCTTCGTCAGTTCAAGAAAAATATCCCGTTCTTCGGGACTGGGAAACCCATAGAGGCGCATCTGGTCTTCACGGTGATAGAGCCACACGTAGACCCGGGCGGTATCCCCCACGAGGCCGAAGGAATCCAGCGCGAGGGAGGAAACCATGAGGTCCCACTCGATGCCGTTATTTTCGATATAAAGTGTATTGGGCCGTTTTGCCGTAATCCTGCCGGAAATGCTGTTGAACATGGGGGTATTATCGCCGTTTTTGGGGAGGTTGGCAACTGCTATCAAAATTGTTGAAAGCTGCTGCCAATTTTGTTGGGAATTGGACTGCTATCAAAATTGTTGAAAACTGCTATCAAAATTGTTGAAACCGTTTACGCCTGCTGCAGTTTTCGCTGAATGTTCACCCGGCGGATCTCGGCGGTAATCATGAGCATGAAAAGTCCGCCCCACCACAGGATCATGTCGGCGACCGAATAGAGTGCTTTGTCCGGCAGAACGCCGAATATGGTCAGGCTGAGCAGGAAATCGCTGATGGTGACCATGACACAGCCGATAAAGCACACGTACTGGGCAAGCGGGCTGATGTGTTCTTCGCCGAATCGTGCGGAGGAACGCCAGAGGAAGAGCGTATGGATGATGCAGTACACGAGGACCGGGATCCTCAGTTCGGCAAGATAGTCATAGAGGATGATGTAGAATACGCCCATGACGATCGCGATGGGTATGAGGCGAACCCAGTCGCCGCTCCGGTCGGAAAAGTAGAAGTAGAGGGTAAAGGAGATGATGGCCAGGGTGTTCACCACAATGCCGATCATGAGGAAGGTTTCTCCCGGTATTTCCATGAAGAGGTCGCCGATCATGGCGAGGAGAATTCCGACGAAGACCATCACGTTGGCTTTTTCAATTTTTTGGGTTATCAGCCAAAGGGCCATCATGAACGTCGGCAGCATCTTGAGAACAACTGTAATGCGCAAGGGGAGCGTATGGCGGAATACAATAAATACAACCGCGGAAGCAAGACCGATGATGAAAAGCAGTGCAGACACAAGTCGTTTATTCATGATTATTCTCCTGTCCGTATCAGTATAGCACGTCTCTTTTTATTTATTGAAATATTTTCTATACTTGTTTCATGAGCACACAGTATCTTTCAGTTTCCTGGGTGAAGCTGTTATGGCACACGCGGTTCGGAGTAATTCTTCAAAGCGTGCTTATCGGTATCGGTACCGGGTTTGTGGTACTGGGGTTCAGAATTGCCCTGGGCTACAGTGAACATGTGCGTACACTTCTGTATGCGTTCCTTCCTGAATCCTCTCCGCTGTGGACGGTTGTCTGGATTCTTTTCCTCGCCGCGCTCGGCGTCTTTCTCGGTTTTCTTTCAAAACTCAGACCCATGATCAGGGGAAGCGGCATTCCCCAGATCAAGGGAGAGCTGCGGGGGATTATGTGGCACCGCTGGCTCTCCGAGCTCCCGCTCAAATTCGTATCGGCCATTCTGTCCATTGGCGCGGGTCTTTCGCTCGGCCGTGAAGGTCCTTCGGTACAGATGGGCGGGTACATCGGGAAGGCCATGTCCCGGATCGGTCACCGTTCTCCGGCGGAACTGCGTTACCTCATGATAAGCGGTGCGGCGG
>MWCL01000036.1 GCA_002070025.1 Spirochaetes bacterium ADurb.Bin215 | reverse complement strand
GCACGATGCGCCATGATCAGGCTGTACAAGAGTTTTTCCTCGTCAGTTGGCTCACAGTTGAGAGGTCCTTTGGAAATGAGCTCCTGTACTTCCGCCGGGATCGATTCGCTTATCGCCGGGAAGAGCAGGATTGTTGCGTAGGCAATCAGGAAAAATGTACGTACAGCATTTTTTACCGTCAAAAATCGATTCCTTTATCATTCAAAATCACGTTACCAGTAATTGTAGGTGTGAAAAAAACTCCTGTCAACCGGGAATACCCGGACCGAATATCACCGATTAACCGTATTTTTGCATTTTACTCATCCGGTGTTCATATACCCCCGATACCCTGCCTTCAGAAACAAACCCGGATGTTCCGGGAGGAGGTTTTCATGAAAAAGAGTATTGTGTGTGCTGTACTGTTCCTTGCGGTAACCGGGTCGCTGCTGACTGCTCAGGAACCCAAACTGAAGCTCCAGGCTCGAACCAAATTGAACCTGGTAACAGTGTATCCGGATGATGAATCACTGAACACGGGAATTTCCCTGCCAGGCGATGATGAGTTCGGGGTTTCCTGGGATATGGATACTGCCGGGGTGTATTTGACCCTCAAGGGCAGCCTTCCGGACGGAACCGTCAAGATTTATGACTATTACGGCTGGATGAAATTCGGGGATCTCAAACTGCTCGCCGGTGAATGGAGTCACCGCAAGGTTTCAACCCTGGACAAGGACGGAAGTTCTTTCGGAGGGTTATGGGATCTTGAATACGGGGCTCTTGCGTTGAATGACGAAGAAGAAGGATATATTGAACCCGTGACCGAATCCGACAACATTACCCCATGGAAAACCGAGTTTGCCGCGGATTACTCGTTCGGAACTGTCATGGTGAGTGCTGCTACCGGCAGTGAAACAGGGGACGCGTACAATATTGCGGAACAGTTTGGTGCACGCGTTCGTGCGGCAATATCCGGGAAAACCGCCGTCACCGCAACCGCCATCATGACCGGGAAGGATCTGGTTACCATGGGCTTGTTTGCCGAGCTTTCACCGATCGAAAACCTCACCGCTGTTGTGGGGTATTCCGGCTACCATGACCTTGAAACGTCGGAAAACAGCAAGAATGCGGTAGAGCTTCGGGCTGCCTACAAGATGGACCTCATCTCACTCGTTAGCCACAACAACGTGACTCTGGGAGACGACGAGATGATTCTCTACAACATGGTGAACCTGGTCTACAGTGTTTCGGATCTTCTCCGCCCCTGTATCATGATCGCCAACACCAACACCTCCGGAGACGCCGCTTTGATCGAAGGAAACGTGCTTACGGCTCGGCCCGGGCTTACCCTGAGTCCGCGCAAGGGCGCGACAATCGACGCCGGTCTCCGGTTTGAATACTTCACCCCCGAAGAGGGTGACAGCATGACCCGGATCACCGTGCCGGTTGTCTTCCGTGTAAAACTCTAACCCGTCCGGAGCAGGTTGCAGTGTTGTCCTTTATGCAAGGCTTTCGACAATGTCTGCAATCTGCTCGTATTTTTGTCTGGTCTTTTCGATTATATCGGCGGGCAGCGGCGGTGCCGGGGGTTGTTTGTTCCAGTCGATTGAAAGCAGATAATCCCGTACGAACTGCTTGTCGAAGCTCTCGGGACTCTTTCCCACCTGATAGGTTTCTCCCACCCAGTATCGCGAAGAATCGGGCGTAAGAATTTCGTCAACAAGGACGAGTGATCCGTCGGTATCAAGTCCGAATTCAAACTTGGTGTCGGCGAGGATTATACCTGCCTTTTTCATGGTGTCCCGTGCCTGCTTGTACAGGGCAAGCGACGCTTCCTTGATCTGACTGCCTACATCGGCGCCAACGGTATCCATGAACTCTTTCTCGGTAATGTTGATATCGTGGCCTTCTTCGGCTTTTCCCGACGGTGTGAAAATCGGTTCCGGAATTTCTCCGGCAAGAGGAATTCCCGCCGGCAGCGAAATACCGCTTGCGGTACCGTGTTCCTGGTATTCACTCCAGACACTGCCAAAGAGATAGCCGCGCACGATGCACTCAACCGGCAGGCGGTTCATTTTCTTGACGAGAATGGATCGTTCGGGAATCCCGGGATAGTTTTTCAGGAACGGTAGTTCTTTTTCTGGAGTATAGGAAAGTATGTGGGTCTTGATTGACGAAACGGACTTGAACCAGTGGTTTGCAACACGATTGAGGTACACTCCCTTCAGGGGAATCCCTTCCGAGAAAACCACATCAAACGCGGAAATCCGGTCCGTAGTAACGATAAGCCAGGTATCGGCAGAAACTTCATAAATGTCGCGAACCTTTCCGCTGAACAATTTCTTCAGCTCGGAAATACCGGTTTCAAGAATAGTCGTCATTGTATCCTCCGGGAAACTTTATTGGGGGTAAAATACCTGATTCGGGCATAGATTGCAATGGATGAAGAGGCGTTTCAGAGAACGGAAATGCGGTTTCTTCCGAGCTTTTTTGCCTGATAGAGCGCTGCGTCCGCGCGGAGGAACAGCCCGTCGAAGGAATCATCCAGGCGGTTCTCGGAAACACCGATACTCACGGTTATTTTTATCTCTTCACCGGTTTCGGAATAGGTAAAGTCCGCAAGAATGTCGTTTCTCATGGATTCGGCAATACTGCGCGCGGCGGTTTCGTTTGCCCCGGGAAGGAAGACGAGGAACTCGTCTCCACCGTAGCGGCAGGCAATGTCTGTCTTCCGGATATGTTTTTTGATATGGGTCCCGGTTTTTGTCAGGATCATGTCGCCCGCCAGATGCCCATGGGTGTCGTTGACCATTTTGAAGTTGTCCAGATCGATCATGATGAGCGCGGAACCGGTCGGCATCTCTCCGTCGGACTCGAGGCGGTTGATCAGTTCGCTGAGGTAGCGCCGGTTATACAGACCGGTGAGCGGGTCGCTGCGGGAAAGGTTGCGGTAGTAGTTTTCACGTTCAACAACCAGTTCTTTTTCATTCAGCTCCATTTTGATCATGTCGAAAATCGCGAGGGTAAACAGAAGCGAGTTGATGGCGGTTCCCACCGTGAAAAAATAGTTTGCCGGGATACGGGATTCAATATAGGCCGCGGTGCTCCAGATGGTTGTTCCCGAAATCATGGCTGCCCACGCCACCAGGTAAAACCGGACTTCATAGTGCCCGGAGAAATAAATCTTTATCGCGGCGATCAGGATAATGAGGGGAACAATGAAACCGGTTATATAGGCAATCTGGTTTGCCCAATACGAGGAGAAAAAGATACCGATGACTGTCTGGGCAATAAACAGGGCGATACAGGTATTCAGGATGGTATTGGTAATGGGCATCCGTTTCGCAAGGGAAAGAAAAGACTTGGCAAAGAGCATGAGGAATATGCCGAGACATCCGAGACTGATCCAGAGGATCGCCTCGAGCACGGCGAAGGGCATGGGGATCAGGTACAAGAATCCGTGCACCCTGAGTTGGTAGAGGAGCAACGAGGAGAGATACGTTGCGTAACACAGAAAATTGAAATTCTTGACAACGAGGAGCGAAAACGCGTTGACGCACAATATTGCGAGGATGATGCCGAAAAATACGCCGAAGAACAAATACTCGTTAACAATTTGCTTGATCATTTTTGACGAGGACACCGCCTGCAGGGGGATCCACATGATGGTGGCTGTTTCGACACGAAGGTAGATGGAATCCGAAGCAGTAACCGAATCCGGGACCGGAATGTACCAGTCCCGGGCTTGTACTTTCAGGGATGAAACCGGTTGCTTTTTACCGGCAAGGACCGGCTCGGCCCCGGGATAAAAAACGGTTATGTTTTCGAGGCTTGCATTCCGTATCCACAGATACCGGCATTCTTCGGGATCGTCGGCAGGAGCGAGGGAAAAACGGAGCCAGACCGCATCCTTTGTTCTTCCGGTAAAGAAGGTAGAACGATCGTGTTCAGTGAAAAGATCCGGATTTTCGGCAACGTCAAAAAAGGAAGCCCTGGAGGATGTGTCACGGTATACAGCGAAATTCTGTATTCTCTTCTCGCCGTCGGGGATCGTTTTTCTGGGCATATAGGCCAGAAAAAAACAACCCAGAACTACGGCTGTCGCACACAAGAATATGAATAGATCCCTATTTCGTTTCTTCATGAATTCCGGGTCCCAACCCTGTATCCATTATTTGGCAATAATGGAACATTGTCAAACATTCCTGGCGGATAATGCTAAAAAGCACAGGCATGCTGCCAGTATAGCACCTTGTTTCTCCCGTAACATGAAAAGGGTCTTAATCACGGGAAAAAATTGCCTGCTCTTTGGGTACTATTTTCCCGTTTGGCGAACTTGTTGGCTGGATGTACGGCAAAACCATCAGAAAAACCGTGTTTTATGCTTGGCATGATTCTTGCTGGTTAATGATTGACGCAGCAGCGTTCAAGGAGTTTTGTATGAAAAAGATACTGATTGTATGTGTGCTTTTGGTCGTGGGTCTTGCCGGGGCTTTTGCCAACGGGCGGGGCGAACTGACAACAATTGAAGGAAAGCTCACCGTGCATGAGTCGTTGCCGGCGGTGGAGACTAAAGACGGCCTCTGGATGTTGCCTCCCGGAGCGTTCTACCGCGCTGCCTGGGAACACGGCATATCGGAAGGAGACACCCTGGTCATACAGGGCTTCACCGATCCTGACAGCCGGTTTGAACCCGGGGAATTTGCCGGCAGGATCATGCCGGTAGAAGTGGCGGTAAACGGCAAGGATATTGATATTGACCGTACCGGCGTTTTTGGACGCCGCGGAAGTGGCCGTGGAGGATACGGACCCGGATGTTGTGAACCCTTTGGTGATCGCCGGTTCCGCGATGGAGGCGGTCCCCGCAACGGTGACGGAACCCGTAGCCGTGACGGTACCCGCAGCCGCGGCGGAAACCGCTGAGACTTGTTGCGCCCCGCGGTTTCGCGGGGTACACTCAAAGCATGAAGCGGTTCGTTTTTTTCCGCGTACATAATCCCGACTTTCACCGCAATGTGCTTTTCTCGGTGAGCATGGTAATCATCCTGCTCACCGGGATCGGTCTTGTTTTGCAAAATGGCCGTACCCATCGCACGAAAATTGAAAACCGTGCGTTCCAGATCATGACCGGCATGGTTGAACGGTATAGCCGCCCGGAAGAATTCGACCCGGAGCGGTGGGATCATCTTGTCGGGTTCGGCCTGTACGACGCAGCGGGAATTGCCGTATACCGGTACGGAACCGCACCGGAAGGGTTGGAAGAATCCGGTGATGAGGCCGGCATGGTCAGTACAACCGGGAATACCGTAACCATGATCCGGAGAACGGGTGTCGTTCCGCCGATAGAAGGCCCCGGTTTTATGCATGGTCGACGTATGGTCTCACCTTCCAGTTCCGAAGGAAGGCGGAGATCTCGGAACACCATGCCCATGCATCGTCCTCACGTTCAGTTCCGGCAGATACATTCCGTATTTATTGAACTTGATGCGGCCTCCCTGCTTCGTCAGGCCTGGCTTGAAACCGGCGCGATCATCATGCTTTTTTCCGCACTTCTGATAACGGTTCCCCTGTTTTACCGGAATTCCCGGCGCCTTGCCCGGTATCGGGAACGCGAGCAAAAAAACGCATATCTTGTACAACTCGGAGAAGCCGCCCGAACCCTGGCTCATGAAATAAAAAATCCGCTTGGAGTAATCAAGGTTCAATGCGCTACCCTTGAACGGTCGCTCCCCGAAGCGTTCAGGAAGAACCTGGCGGTGATCGGGGAAGAAACCGACCGCCTTGCCGTATTGACCGACCGCCTTCGGGATTTTCTCCGAAGCGGGGAGGGGAATCCCGAACGGCTGTCTGTCCGGGGCATTCTGGAACAATACCGGGTTCGCTATGGTGATTCATTGACTGTTGCCGACCGGCCGGAACCGGATGTAACGGTCGTTACGGATCCGGATTTTTTGACACAGATGCTGGACAACCTGGTTCGCAATGCACGGGACGCGCTCGCCGAAACGGGCGGATTGCCCGAACTTGATTGCGTGTACAATGGTTCCGCCGTACGGTTTCGTGTTCTTGACCGGGGAAGCGGCGTTGCGGCGGATCGACAGGAACATCTTTTCGAACTGTTTTACACCACAAAGGCGCAAGGCTCCGGTATCGGTCTCGCCCTGGTGAAGCGGCTTGCCGAAGCAAGCGGCGGTACCGCGGGATATCGCCCCCGGCGCGGCGGCGGGAGCGAATTCTGGATAGAACTGCCAGCCGGGCAAGCAGGGGAGGATGAAAATGGGAACGACTGACGAATCTCCCGCGGTTCTTGTTGTTGACGATGAAAAGAATCTCCGTGAATCCCTCGCCGAGTATTTGTCCCTGGACGGGTTCTCCTGCACGGTATGCGGAGATGGTGCCGCGGCTCTTGAAATTCTTTCCACTGAAGCCTTTGACGCGGTTGTTCTTGATCTGCGTCTTCCCGGAATGGACGGTCTTGCCATACTCTCGGCCATTCATGCCGAAGGTCCGCGGCTGCCGGTTATCATGATGAGCGCTCACGGCGAGATTCATGACGCGGTTTCCGCCATGAAACTGGGGGCAGTGGATTATCTGGTAAAACCCTTTGATCCCGCCGAGCTGGTTCTTCGCCTGAAAAAGGCGATCGCAGCCGCGTCATTCGAGAAGATGGCGAATCTCGGCAGGCGGCTTGCCGAGCGGGATGAGGCTTTCCGGGAAAGCGGCTCCCCGGCAATGAAGAAAGTCTATGATCTTGTTGCCCGAGTCGCGCCTACGAATTCCACCGTACTCATTACCGGTGAAAGCGGTACCGGCAAGGAAGTTGTAGCACGCGACATACACCGCCTGAGTAATCGCGCGCAAGGCCCCTTTGTGCCGGTCAATGTCGGGGCGATTCCCGAGTCCCTGCTGGAAAGCGAACTGTTCGGCCACGAAAAGGGCGCGTTCACCGGAGCGGAAGGAAGGAGACAGGGTTTGTTCGAACTTGCTTCGGGAGGAACGCTGTTTCTCGACGAGCTCGGTGAAATGCCGGCGTCCATGCAGGTAAAACTGCTCCGGGTGCTCCAGGACCGGACGATACAGCGTCTTGGCGGTAACCGGCCCATTCCGGTCGATGTACGGATACTGGCGGCGACCAACAAGAATCTGGAAGAAGCCGTTCGTGACAAGACGTTTCGGGAAGACCTGTATTTCCGTATCCATGTCATTGCCATCGAACTGCCGCCACTCCGTGAGCGCCGGGAAGACATTGCGCCCCTCGCGGGATTTTTCCTTTCCCGTTTTTCCCGCGAAACCGGAAAGGCGGTAGAAGGCCTTTCCTCCGGGGCGATTGAATTGCTTCAATCCTGGCCGTTCCCGGGCAATATCCGCGAACTGGAAAACAGCATAGAGCGGGCGGTTATCCTGTCCAACGGGCCGTTGCTGGAGCGGGAAGATTTTCCGTTCTCGGGAACCCCCATCAGGGGTATGGAGCGCCCGCCAATAGGGGGACAATCGCCGATGGAGGAAGTACCCCCGGCGCCGGGATCGGCGCATGAACCGGGAGCCAGGGATACCGGTACCACCATACGGGACGCGGAAAAAGAACTGATACGGCAAGCGCTGGAACGGAATGCCGGACACCGCGAAAAAACCGCCGGAGAACTCGGCATAACCCGGAGAACCCTGCTCAACAAAATGCGGGAATACGGTCTGTAACCACCGCTTCTTTTTTCTGGCGTATCCGGAAAAGCTGGAGTAGAATTGCCAGTATGATCGACAACACTTTGTACGGTAACCCCATGCCGGGGAAAATTATCCGGAAGGCGGAGCAACGGTTCAGCCGGTATGCGAAAAAATTCCATTTTGACCCGGCGTACGCGCCGCGTCTTGCTGCATATCCGGAAGGCGGCGGTGCCGACGATTTCGGCATTCTGACCGTGCACGATACCGCAGACGGTCGTGAGGGCGGTCTTCCCATTGATCCGGAAACCGGCATCATGCTTGGAACCATCCGGATGGGATTCGGACACTGCCGCATGGCTATCGCGCTCGCGTCCGCGGCCCATTCCATGGGATACACCCCCTACTGGCTCGATCTCATGTCCTTTCCCGATTCCGCCGCGAGCAAGACGATCAAATATCTTGAAGACCTGTACAATCTCGGCTCCCGCATTTCCCAGCGTTCGAAACTCTTTGACTCTCTTGTGTGGGATTATGTAACGAGCCGCGCGGCGAAGAAAATCACCTTTTCAATAGAAGAAGCCGCGCTTTCCCGCATCTTTACCCCCTTGTATGCGGACATCCCCAAGAATATGCCGTTTTTTTCCACCCATCCCTGGACCGGGCACGCCGCGGTCGCGGCCGGCATGACCGACGTTGTTACGATAATCCCGGACAACTACCCGATCGCGTTCCATGTCGTTGAGGGCAGTGTACACGCGGTACAGTCGCCGTCTGCCTACATGGGCTACCGGACCTTCCATTCCATGGGCGCGAAACTCCATCTGCGCCAGACCATGCCTGCTGACGATATCCAGCTGGTCGGTCACTACATAGACCACGAAATTGTTGCCGGAATCGAGGCTGACTGCGCTGCCCGCCTCCGGCGCATCCGGGACGGTGAAACCCGCCGTTTCCTGCTTACCATGGGAGGCGCGGGTGCCCAGGTCCGCCGCTTCGCCGATATCGCCGAAACCTGCAAGACCGCGATAGAGGACAAGAAAGTCTCCCTGTTGATTAACATGGGCGACCACCGGGGCCGCTGGGAAGAACTCGAGAAACTGTTCCGCGAAAAAGGAATTTCATGGACCCTGCACACCCAATGGCAGGATACCCGGTCCTTTATTGACGAGGGCGCGGAGGCCCGCATTACCGGTGTGCATGTATTCCTCCATGAAGAGTTTTATTACGCGGTATACTCGACCAATTTGCTCATGCGGATTTGCGATGTCATGATTACCAAACCGAGCGAACTGTCCTTTTATCCGGTCCCCAAACTCTTTATACAGCGGGTGGGCCGACATGAAGCCTGGGGTGCCATCCGGGGCGCGGAAATCGGCGACGGAACGATAGAAACCGCATCCCTGACCGGATTGCACCGCATTCTCCGGCTTTTAATTGAAGATGACGATTTATTGAAGATTTACTGCAGTCATATTCTGACCAATCATCGCGATGGCGTGTACAACGGTGCATACAATGCGGTGAAACTGGCAATAGAGCGGAAGAAGAAGTAATTAGTTGATGGTAACAACTGACGCGACACGGCCATCACGGGTATAGACCCGGTCGGGGTTAGTGTAGTCGGGGAGCTGTGTGGTTCCTTCAAAATACGCGTAATGCCAGGTTCCCCGGGGCAGGGGAAGGATGATTTCATATTTACCCGGAGCGATTTCCGGCAATACGTACATGAAGGGATCCCAATTGTTGAAGGAACCGGCGAGACGGATGATTTTACCGCTTTCCGCGGTGCAGGTGAACCGAACCTCGCCGTTTTTCACATGGTCGGTCCGGAACGTTTCATACCGTTCGACGGGAAGTACCGACACCTGCATCCGGTTTTCGCGGTCGTAGGCGGTACGGGTATTCAGCGGGTCGGTGGTCCACAAGCCGTTGATAACCATGCGATACTGAATTTCTTCGGTCCCCGGGGGAACTTGCGCGATGTAAAAAAGAACCGTATCGAGGGGTTTGCCCGCGGAGTCCTTTTGGGGAAGACCGAATTCGTCGCGGCGAACTATCCGCTTGAGTGAATGAATGGTTGCGTAGTTTTCATGTCGGAACGAGATTCCGGCATGGCGCGCGTCTCCCCGCGCCGTGAAGATGACATACTTCCCTGACACGACCGGAGAATCCGGCTGTGAAATGGATGAGACAAGCTTTGTATAGGTGACCGACTCAATGTCCGACCCGGAAAGAGGAAGCGAGGTCAGGACGGTGGCCAAAAGTATAACAACTAATCGTTTCATAATAGTTCTTTACAATTGTCGGAATTTCCTTCAAAATCTTGAGAAATACGGCACATTAAAGTACCGGTTTAAAAAAACCGAAAATGTACTATACCAATGGTACATACAGGGAAGACATGCCGGGAATAAAAGAACTTGAACATTTCAGGGAAGAACTCACCAGGCTCGGCAATGAGCGGGAAGTAACCGAAGAACGCGGTGAAACCTATGAACCCCTTCCACCTCCCTCAATCACCGCAAATTCCGCACCGTCGATAGACGTTGACAATCTTCTCGCCGGAATTGGCGAAAGTACTGAACCGGTTGTCGCGCCCGAAACGGTTGACGACGCTTCGATTCTTTCCGACTCGACACCCCTTCCCGAATCTGGTGGCGGCATGGTGCCGGAAGCCCCCGATGCCGATTCAGGTCCGGCACTATCAGACTTTGATTCCCTTCTCGATTCCCTTGATCTGGACGGCGATGACTCGTCCTCCGGTCAGGGCGACACTTCCGCTGAAATTCCCGGTCCCGATGATTTTTCCCTGCCCGATTTCCCCGAACCCGTAACGGATTCTTTAGAGCCTGGTGATACCCCGGCCGAATTGACCGAAAAACCAGTCGAACCGCTTGAATCATTCGATTCTTTTTCCGACGATGCAGCCGGACTGTCCGGGTCATTTGACGCGTCTGCGGGCGAGGCTGCCGAATCTCTTGATACCCCGGCCGAATTGACCGAGGAAGCCGCGGAACCTCTTGAAACCCTGGATGAATTGACCGATGAAGCGGGCGAACCGCTTGAATCGCTGGAGACGCCGTCCGGCGATGCTCCTGTCGATCCGGTGGCTGCCCTCGACGCGCTTCTGGCCGCAGGGCTTCCCGAGCTGGATGATGACGATACCACTGCGTTCTCCATGCCGGATGATCTTCCTTCCTTTGACGAAATTTCTCCTCCTGACGTAGCCGGCGAAACCGAACCGGAAGCGCCGGAAAGCGCGGAGCTTCCGGATGAAGGGTTTTCTCTGCCGGATGATTTTTCGCTTCCTTCGTTTGGCGATGAACCGGCGGATATCTCCGACGGGGAGACTGAGGTTCTCCCGCCTGAAGACACCGATCATGCCGCTGCGTTGGCTGATCTTGCAGGCTTTGACACACTTGATGACCTGGGCGGTGGTGATTCAACAGCCGAACCGGAAGAAATACCGGCTTCGTCGGATTTTGAAACCATGGACCTCACCCCGCCTTCCGCGGAGTTCCCCGGTTCGGGGTCCGTCGGGGAGCCCGACACAATTCAGGTTGCTCCGCCATCCGGTGATTTTTCGGATTTTTCCATTCCCGACGATCTGCCGATCCCTCCCGAGGAGGAGGCGTCCTCCGGTGAGGAGGCTGCCATTGACGGTTTTGACGGCTTCAGTCTTGATGAGGACATTCTCCAGGGCGCTTCGGGAACACCGGAAGACGAATTCCATATTCCCGGCTTTTCCGATTTTGCCGAAGGTACCGGTCTTGATGGTCTAGATGAACTGATTCCCAAAGATACATCACGCAAATCTTCCCGCAAGGAAATTCCTCTTGAAATAAGCGAGAAAGAGTTTGACCGCTTTCTTGATCTTCTTGCGAAGTATCCATTGAATCTCCGCATGGCAATTGAGGAGTATCTCTCCGAAGGTCCGGGCTCGGAACTCCAGAAAATGGAAATTGTTCACCATGTGCTGGAGGGAACGCCGCTCAAAAAAGTAGCGAGAATGATGGAGGATCGTCTTAACCGGGCCATCCCCATTCCCAAAGATTTTGAAAAGAAAACCGCGGCCGAATATGAACAGGAAAAATCTTCCCTGCGGTATATTTTCCTCAATAGAATACTTCCGGCGGCAATACTCTTTACCGGAATTTCCATTCTTACGTTTTGTGTAATCTTCCTGTCCTGGCAGTTTGTCTACCGTCCGTTGGCTGCCGAACACCTGTACAAACGCGGCTATGCCGCCATCGAAGATGCCCGGTATACCCAGTCCATGAAGCTTTTCGACGAAGCTGTTGTAGTCTGGGACAAGAAAAAATGGTACTTCCGCTATGCCCGGGCCTATCGTGACAAGAAACAGTACATATCCGCGGAGACCATGTATGAACGCCTGCTTAACCGGTTCAGAAATGATCGTGAGGCAGGACTGGAATACGCAGAAATGCTCCGTACCGATCTGAGAAATTTCGAAAAAGCGGAAACGGTACTCAAACGGCGCGTTCTGGATAATTATGTGAATGATTCCGACGGAATGATGCTTTTGGGTGACACCTATCTGGACTGGGGTGAGGAAGACCCCGCCAAATACGAGGAAGCCCGGAAAATGTATGCCTCCCTGATTGAGCTCTACGGAGAAAAGGATCCGTACCTTGCACGTATGATGCGGTACTTCATCCGTACAGACAATCTGGCAGAAGTTCTACCGCTCAAGGATCATTTTGTTTCAAAACGGAAAATGACCCTTGGCACGTCCGATCTCGTGGAACTTGGCGGGTATTTGCTTGACAAGCGGTATAATCCGCTTCCCGGGGATTCCGAGAAGCTCCGCTCCCGCATAGAGGATGTACGAGATATTCTGGAGAACGCCGTAGAATTCGGCCCGGAAATACCGGAAGCCCACTATAACATGGGACGGTTCTTCATTCATAACTACAAACCCGAGCAGGCTTCTGCCGCGCTTGGTGAATCCCTGAAACTTTTTGACAACGCAACACCCATGTCCCCGAAGCGGGTTCTTACCCGTGTAGATGCGTTCCGGCTCCTGGGCGAGCTTCGTACCGCCGACAAGGAGTACCTGCGTGCGCAAGCCCTCTATGCCCAAGGTATGGCCCTGTACGAGCAACAGCGTGAGAACCGTGCTGTTCCCCGGGATCCCCGTGTAGGCCGGTTGTATGCCGATTCGGCGGATATTGACTACTTTATATCCAACGATCTTGATACGGCGCTGGTTCATTACCGGAAAGCGCTTGAGGAACTGCATGATACGCCTTCGGTACGCTACCGGACTGGATACATTTATTATCAAAAGCGGAATTTTGAAGAAGCCATGCACGCATTTAGCCGAACCTATGCAGAGAAGAATGAAGACCGTCATGTCCGCTATGCCTTTGCAAACACGCTGTTCCGCCGTGGAAATCATTTTGCCGCACAGGGACATTATGAACGGTTAATGGAGTCTCTCGAGGCTGAGCGCATCCGTAAGGGCATTGTGTTACCGCAGGTCAGGACCGATCATGGCGACTTTGTTGAACAGTATATGAAAACGGCCAATAATCTTGGTGTTACCCTGAACCGGCTCGCGAACAGAACGGGAGACTCGGGCAAGAACGCACGTGCTCTTTCGCTGTTGGCGGAATCGGCGCGAGCCTGGGATGCGTTGACCCGTAATCCCGAGACTTTGGTACGGTTGAGCAGGATGCGCCCCGCCAATGATCCGGCTGATACCTTCGGCACGACTGTTTCGGATGTTAATGGAAATCTCGCGTACATGAATATCAAGTATATGACCTATCCTCGTCCGGAATTCCAGCCCGAGCTGTACAGTGATATACCGAAGACTCTTGAGAGTGAGGCTCCTCTGCAACAGCGTGAGGACCGATAGGGCTTATTGCACATTTATGTATCAGTTGCTATTATCTGGTGAACGGTCAGACGGCAGCCGGGAGCAGACTTTTCTGCCGGGCCGCTTCTTGTGTTTTTGGTGGGCGTTTAACTCAGTGGTAGAGTGCTACCTTCACACGGTAGAAGTCACTGGTTCAAATCCAGTAACGCCCACCAAGAATACAGTTGGCCGGGATATCGTCGGAGCATTCCTTTTGGTTATATCATTACTTGTGGTATACTCATCCATATGAAAGGCGCGATCATGGGAATTATTTCCGATTTCAGATACCGGAAGATTTCGCAAACGTCAACGGTAGAAGATCTTCTCAAAGAGTTTTTCAGAAAATCAATTCATATCTGCGCTTCCTTTGTTCCCTTGTTTGCCGCATGGAATTTGCCGTATACGGTTATGGCCCTGTCGTCTGTTGTTGCGTTGTACATCATAAGCGAATATCTTCGCATTTCAGGGATATCAATTCCGGTAATATCCCGTGTAACCGCGTATGCGGCACGCCGGCGCGACGAGGGCCGCTTCATTCTCGGCCCGGTAACCCTGACACTTGGTATTGTCATTACTTTGATGATTTTCCCTCAGGACGCTGCGCGAGTCGGAATTTGCGCTCTTGCTTTTGGAGACGGCATAGCGAGTCTTGCCGGCAAACTCTTCGGCCGCATCAAGATTCCCTATACCTGCGGGAAAACCCTTGAAGGAAGCCTTGCCTGTTTTATCGCCGTGTATGCGTCCTCCCTGGCGATCGTGCGCGATCCCCTTTCGGCGTTGCTGCTGGCGTTTGTGGCTATGTGTATTGAAATGATCCCGCTCAAGGATTATGACAACGTGTTAATACCGATAGCTATCGCCGCGGTCGCGTACTTATTGCCATAAGTAGTATCGATGAATTTGTCTCAGATAGCGCCATGCCCCTTGAATAATGGCAAAAACGCCGACTCCGAAAAGAATCCAGGAATCACAGACAATCAGTAATGCGTATCCGGTAAGAAGCAGGAGAATGCCCCATGCCGCCCGTGAATACTCCGGGGCGTTTCTGATACGTCCCTGGACACGGTAGGAAATTGCTGCGAGCAAACCAAGTATCCCCAGAAACAGGTACAGCATCCCTGAATAGCCCGGCGGGACAACCCATGTTGTCGTCAGGTTGGATGTATTGAAGGGAACCGCATTGACCAAAGAAAATGAGAAAAACGCGGTAAGAAAAATGGCCGGACCAATCTGTTGTGTCGTTTCTCCCGTAGTAAAAAGGATACTTGAAAGCAGACATAACACAATAAAAAGCCGGCAGAAAAGCGAAATCCGGGAAACCGCTGCAAGGATGAATCCGGTATTCATCCACAACTCGTTGAAGGGAATAACGATGCGGAATGCTTCAAGAGCAAGCGTAAAAACCCCTGCGGCAAAAAAGGTAATTTCTGTGGTTTGAGTTTTCTCGAAAGCGAACATGATGTATATGAGTCCGGTGAGGGAAAGCAGCGGTAAAAAAGAAATGGCGGCGAGTGCGGCGACCGGACTGTGCGGCATGAAGGGGATGGTCGCGAGAATGCCCAACGGACGTGCCTGGTCCGGAATGGAAGGAATGGTACCCCGTACAAGCATGATGATAAATGCCGCAATACACACTACCGAGAGTATGAGGACCATAAGAGTGGCAATACGTATGAAGTTGTTTCGTGCCGCCAGGGTCATGTAGACCAGAATACCATTAAAAAGGAAATAAGGGAATCTCAAGTACGAAGCGTTTTTTGTCGATATTCAAGCAAAGAACGACAGGGGGCCAGGAATGCGAAAAGCAGTATGTATCGCACTTTTTATCGTCGCGGCTATAAGTATGTATGCCGGAGATATCGCAAATTTCGTGAATATCGGATTTTCTTCTGATGGATCACGCTTTGTTTTTGGACAGCACGGCAGTACCGACGGGGAGTATCGGGCCTACGCGGATATTTACTGCGTTGATGTGCCCACCAACCGGTTTATTCCCGGCGGAACCTTTTCTACCGCGCCATCCGCTTCTACCGCCGGCGAGGATGGGTCGACCGTATTCTCGGCACTTCGTGGAAGTATCGAAACCTATCTGAAAAAACTCGATGTTGACGGGAAATCCCCCGGTCGGGCGCTGTATGTTCAGGCCCGTGATGAAAAACGGCCAGATAAACTCGAATTCCGCGATTTTGAGACCGGACGAACGTTTACGGTATCAATGCATTCCTTCGCTGAAGGATCAGGCGAATCAGTCCGTTCGTCATTTTATCTTGTTCTTGAACTTGTGTATCCGGACGGTAAAACAGATCATCATACCATCGGTCTTCCCGGCTACAAACGGTCGGGTATTAAAGACTATCGTATCCGTCGTGTTGTAACCGATGAAAGCGGAACGTCACTTGTTTTTGTAATAGAAAAGATACTGGTCGATACCAGGGGCGAATCAGTCCGGTTCATGGTTGAAACCCTGAAACTGTAGTAATTCTGCTCAGACCGTTTCCCTGAAAAGCTGAAAACTCCGTTTCCCGTCCTCAGACAGAATCCGTACGCGGATTCTGTCGTTCTTGAATTTCATCTCCCGCCATAATGATTCCAGCCATATCGCCTCTGCGGCTTCCTGCCACAACTGCTCGGCGAAGGAGTCCTCTTCCGGCATGAGTCCCTGGGTAAAGAGATAGAATCCCGGTTCAATCCGGTCGGTTGTATGACCATCGGCAAGATGCGCTTCAGTTGCCGGTTCAAGGTTGGCGGCGTCTACGTGGGAACAGTATTCGTACAGCAGTTCTGTTCCGTCCGGAGCTGGACCGGAAGCGGGGAGAACGATGGGGCGGTGCAATTCGAGCGAGTGGACAGTGAATTTCATGAAGAAACTATAGCGAATTTTCGGGCAAAAGGCGAGATGTTCCCCATAAGGACGGTGCGGGAGGTTTGCTCATGAAGCAGAGTATGTTTATAGCGGTGCTTTTCATTATTGGCACCCTGTCATCCTGTCTGGTTGATCCGGAAACCATTTCGGTATGGGGTGGAGACATGACGGTACCGGAGCTTGCGTCCGTGCATACCCTTTCGGCCCGGGAGGTTTCTGTGGAATTTACCGATACCGTGTCGGTCTCATCCGCGTTGGTGGAATGCCCGGATGACCCCGGGCGGATAATCGTGACAAGCTGGAATGCGGAGGAAGACTCGAACACGGTAATTTTTACCTTGTCCGAAAATCCGGGGATTGGCGTATCTGCCGTGCTCAATGCGGCGGTACGCGATGCCCGGGGGAACAGTCTGTCCTTTTCCGTATTGTTTATTGGATACAATGAACGGGTTCCGCGGTTGCTGATCAATGAAATCCGGACAGGATACGACAAACCGAAGGTCGAGTACATGGAGCTTGTTGTACTGTCGGACGGTAATCTTGCCGGGGTTCAGATAGAAAACGCCATGAACTCGAAACAGTGTTATTATGAATTCCCTTTCTGTGAAGTCCGTGCCGGCGACTATGTGCTGTGGCATCTCCGTTCGGTCGAAGAGGGCCTGGTGACCGAAAGCGACCGAATGGACGCTTCTGCCGGCAAGGATTCGTCTCCTTTTGCCTGGGACTTCTGGGATGTCCAGGATCGCTCCCCGCTTAAAAGCACAAATGTGCTTCTGGTACGCGAACGGAGCGGTGGTCCTGTTATGGACGCCCTGCTTTGCGCTGAAACGGACAAGAGCGAATGGCCTTCGGATGCGTTGCGCCTTGCCGCCGAGACAGCCGTATCCGCCGGAGTCTGGGGACCAACCGCCCTGATTACAGATGCCGCTTGTTCAGATTACATGACACCGACCCGGACTCTCGGCAGAATTCCCGGAAGGGAGGACACCAATAGCGCCTCAGACTGGATGGTTTGCGCCAATTCGGGAGCTTCACCCGGTACGGAAAACTCGGTAAAACCATATGAACCAAAATAGCGGGACAGGGCTTCCGGCGTTTGCAATCCCTGCGGATTCAGGATACTATAGCCTCAGAAACGGGAGGCGTTCATGGCAGAATTACTGGCTCCGGCGGGAAACACCGAAGCACTCGACGCGGCAATCAAGGAAGGAGCGGACGCAGTCTATCTGGGACTGAAAAGTTTCAATGCCCGTATCCGTTCCACAAACTTTGCCTGGTCGCAATTCGAGGCTGCCGTGGAAACGCTCCACCGCAGAGGCAAGAAAATTTTTGTCACGGTTAATACCGTACTCCAGGAATCGGAAACAGAACGGATGTACCGGTTTCTTGCGTATTTGAACCGTATCGGCCCTGACGGTCTCATTGTCCAGGATCTCGGCGTGCTCAATATGGCGCATACCCATTTTCCGCTTCTCCGTCTCCATGGGTCAACCCAGCTCAATATCGCCAGCGCGCGGGGTGTAAATGCCTTGAGCCGCTCGGGTGTTTCCCGGGTGGTGCTTGCACGCGAACTTGGGCTTAATGAAGTACGGGAAATAAAGATGCGTACCTCCTGTGAGCTGGAAGTCTTTGTGCACGGGGCTCTTTGTGTCAGCGAATCGGGTTTGTGCCTGTTTTCGAGTTTTCTGGGCGGCAAGTCGGCGAATCGCGGCATGTGTGCCCAGGCGTGTCGGCGTATGTACAGCGCGCAAACCAGCGCCGGTGAAAAGAAAGGATATTTCTTCTCGCCGCACGACTTGCAGCTTATTGATTTCATTCCTGATCTCGTACAGGCTGGCGTGAATTCCTTCAAAATCGAAGGACGCATGAAAAGCGCGGAGTATGTGGGAACCGTTGTTTCCGCCTACCGATACGTCCTTGATAATTGGGAAGCGGACAAAAAAACCGCTCTGGAGACTGCCAAACGTATACTCGCGAACGACTTTGCACGCCCCAAGACCCGGTACTGGTATGATTCGCCCAGGGCTGAAAACATACTGAATCCCTCCCAGGCTGGCGGAACGGGTATATTTCTTGGAAATATTGCCCGAATAAAAAAATCCGGTGAATCTGTTCTGGCCCTTCTGGGTAATGGCGGGGGCTACACGCCCGATACCGGCGATTCGATCCGTCTCCACAAGAATGATGATTCAGCGCGGGAAAGCTGGAAAATAAAATCGGTAGCCACTGAAGGAAAAGAGTGCTGGATAGACATTCCTGAAGGTTTCGGCACCGGAGACTCGGTATATCTCATGCAGACCAAATCGATGTCGAAACACTATCCCCATGTACTGCCCAAGGATCTTTCCCCCTACCGGGCCCAGCCCCTCGACGAGCAACTGCCTTCCCTGAAACTCCGGCTTCCCGAAGCGGTATCCCAAAAGGGCACGAAGGGCGGCAAAGCGAAAATGACAAAACCTTCAGACGGATTGTTCCCTGAAGGATTGTATATACAAGTATCCTCGCGGGAAGATTTCTTTTTGATCCTCATGCACCGGCCCATCCGGGTTATCGCGGAACTAAACACGGATACGGAAGCATTTCTGCTTGGTCTATCCGATGACCAGAAGCCCGCGGACAAACCGCCGTTTTCCAAAAAGGAAATTATCGTCTTTCTTGACCCCTATGTGCCCCAGGCGAGCGAAGACGGGCTTTCTTCCACCATCGATCTGCTTGTCGAAAACGGGTATACCCAGTTTATCGTGAATAATCCCGCCCATATCGGTATGCTCCGGAACCGCGGCCTCTCACTCATAGCCGGCCCCTATCTGTACACCTTCAACCGCTGGGCGGTTGACTGGCTGAATTCCCAGGACATTTTTTCCGTCGTCAGTCCGTATGAGAATTCCAAAGACAATCTGTACGAAGCAATCGATTCATCCTGGCGTCAGAACGTGTTTGTTACCGTATTCGCCTATCCGCCCCTGTTCCGCATGCGTTTTGAACTCCCCGAGTCGTACGGATCATCGGTTTTTTCCGACCGGCAAAGCGGGCAGTTCTTTTCCGTATCCGGCCCCGGGGGATCATTTGTGCTTCCCTCCGTTCCCTTTTCTATCATTGACCGCGCGGTGTCCCTTAACCATGCCGGTTTTACCCGGCATGTCCTGGATATTTCACGTGCCCGGCTCCAGAAAAAAGAATTCCGTGCGATTATCGAGGCGTATCACAAGGGGAATCCTCTGCCTGAATCAACACGATTTAACTGGAAAGACGGCTTTTTCGATCCTGACCGGGCCGAGGAACACCGGCAGATGAAACAGCGGGCGGAAGATGCCGCGGCGGGTAAGAAAACCGCACCGGGGAAGAGAACCGCTATGGGCAAGAAGACTTCGGCAAAACGACCCGGCCGGGAAAAGGACGGGTCGGGGAACAATACCACTCGGGGAACTGCTGCGCCTCGTGGGAAAAATTCAGCTCAGGGAAAACCGCAGGGCAGAGGAAAATCCCCGGTCAGGGGAAAAACACCGGGTGCGAAAAAGCGATAACCTGTTTCAGGAAACGTTGCCGATTAACTGAACGATGTACAGTTTTACATAGGCAAGCAGGGCGTCGTGGTTTTTTATTTTGGCGAGACCCGGAGTGTTTACCAGCGTCTCGGCAAGATTTTGGACCCGATCCAGATCAAAGGTTGCCGCCTTGAGCGTTCTGATAATCTTGCGGATATAATCCCTGATAAGGGAATTAACGTCTTCGGTAAGATTTTCCTTTACTTCTTTGTTGAGGGTCCGGTTCCATTCGTCAAGCTGAGTAGAAAGCTCTGCCACCAGAGTACTGCCAGGGGGAATGAGTTCCTTTTCAATACGCGCCGCTGCCTGTTTGAGTTCTTCCTTCCTCTTTTCCTTGGCTTCCCGCGGGGATTCATCCGGTTGCTCTTCTTTACTTTCCATCCGGCTCTTCACCGTTTTGTCCCTGACCTGCTTCGGCTTTCTTGGGCGCAGGAAAAATGCGATTATTGAAGAAATAACCGGTATAGTGTACCAGAATGGCAGAAGAATCCGCGCGTCGGTAATGAGTTCCTGGCGGTTGAGCATGAGCAATGTGCTCAGGGGGAGCAACCGTCCGTGATCGAACAACTTGAAGCCGGCATTTGTGTCCTTGCCGGAAAACGAGGGGTCCATGGCGAGAAGGGGAATAAAGGATGCGTTGAGTAGCGCATGGAGAACCGGCGCGAGTTTCTTGCAGTGCATTTCCACCTTCTTCTCAAATTCCGGCGAATTCTTCATTGCCGGTTCCTGATGATAGGACGTGAAAAGCTGATACCATTCCCGTGTTATTGTATCCTTGATGACCTTTCGGCCGTCATTGCAGAGCCGGATAACCAGCGGGAGCACTTTCTCCTTCATGACGAAATAGCGCCTGCCGTCGTCAGTCTTGAATACCAGCAGGTCCGGTAAGCGGTCGGGGTTGGCCTCACCGGATTTTTCCTTGATGAATTCTTCCAGATCATTGCTCTTGTACTGACCGAGAAGCGGTACTCCCCGGGAATCCGTAAAACGCGCGATAGTATCCCGGTCAAAGAAGTACGGCGCTTTGTGAAAGCACAATTCGAGATTCTTGAGTGCCGTTTGCCGCTGGAGATTTTGCTGTGCCTTGCTCTTGTAATGATTGTTGAGATACTCGGTAATAAACACCGACTGGATCAGCGCGACTTCTTCCGCCGTTTTCTCGGTTTTTTTCGCGTAGTCCTGCCGGATAAATGAACAGAGAGAATTCCAGAAAAGGTAAATGTCTCCTGAATGCTTGAGTGCGCTCAAGGACTCGGACGGACGGGTCTGGAACTGTTCAAGGGAGTTCTTGATGGAAAGTTCTTTGCCCGGGTTGGCAATCATCATCCGTTTCTGGATGTAATCCCGGGACTCATCCTTGGATAAAAAGAGCCGAATTTTTGAAAGGGCAACTTCCAGAAGTTTTTCCGGCGATATGGATCCGGGGTACAGGATTGGCGGGGTTTCGTCGGGAAATATGAGCTGGCACAGATACGCGTTGGTCCGGTCGCCGCGTTCGAGCATTTCGGCGAAATCCGACGTAATGTAGACCGGCTTTATATATGACTGGGGAAAATTGCCGGGGAGTTCGGTAGCCAGCGGGTATGGACGGTCAATCTTGGCATCGATGTCCTTGAACCGTTGAACTATCCTGTCAATGAAGTACTGCGGAACATATACCAGCTTGCGGCCTTTTGAATCCGAGGAAAGAATTACTTTCCCGCTCCGCTCAAGATCTTCAAGCATCCGCAGAACGGTGTTGATGGTATCATCCAGATACATGACCAGATCCGGAACTTCCTGCAGATAATGGCGCGCGTATTTCTGTATATAGTCGCAAAAATCCTGGACGAGAACGGTTGGGGACTTTTGCTTTCCGCTGTACAGACGCAGCAGGACTGATAATTCCGTTGGTGCCGCCATGGTGAGTATTCTACTATACTTGGCCGCTTTTCTCAATGACCAAATTTAAGGGGATTTTTCAACACTTTTGGTAGCAGTCTCCTGTCTTTTCATAGCGGAGGAAAAACGGTAGTGTTTTACCGGACAGAATCCCACTAACAAGGAAGCAGAATATGTTTGCCAGAAGATTCCGTGATTTGCATCCCTACGTTCCGGGAGAACAGCCGACCGACCGGGAATACATTAAACTTAACGCGAATGAAAATCCCTATCCCCCTGCTCCGGCAGTCCGGGAAGCGCTTGACTCGTTCGACATAGCCCTCTTTCGTCGGTATCCTGACCCCGATGCCCATGCTCTCCGCAGGGGAATAGCCGCCATGTTGGGGAACGGTATAACCGAAGAGATGATAATCGCGGGAAACGGGTCCGACGAGATTCTTTCCTTCGTCTTTTATGCTTTTTTTGATTCCGATGCCCCGCTGTTGTTTCCCGCACATACGTACAGTTTTTACCCGGTGTACGCAGGGTACTACAGTATTCCGTTTGAACGGATTCCGCTTGAAAAAGACTTCTCGATCAATCTCGATTCCTATCTCGAACGACCCTCATCCGGGGTGATTTTCGCGAATCCCAACGCGCCCACCGGCCGCTATCTCTCCCCCGCCGAAATTCGGCGGTTCCTTGAGCGGTATCCTGCCGACCGGGTGGTGGTGGTTGATGAAGCGTATATCGACTTTGGCGGGGAATCGGTTGTATCCCTGATCCGGGAATTCCGGAATCTTGTGGTAATCCGGACGTATTCCAAGTCCTTTTGTTTCGCCGGCGCGCGTCTCGGCTTTGCCGTTGCGGATCCGGAACTCATCCAGGCACTGTTTACGACAAAAAACTCGTTCAATCACTTTCCGGTGGATGCGCTTACCCAGAAAATCGGTCTTGCCGCCTGTGAAAACTGGCCGTATTATAAGGCTATAAACAGTGAGCTGGCGCAAACCCGTGATTGGTTTTCCGGGGAACTGCGGGCGCTCGGCTGGGAGGTTGTTCCGTCCCTGGCGAATTTCGTATTTGTCAGAAAGCCGGGCTTTACCGGAGACGAGGTCTACCGGGCTATAAAGGCCGGAGGTGTGCTTGTGCGCTATTTCGATCATCCGGGCATTGAGGAATTTGTCCGGATAAGCATCGGAACCCCCGACCAGATGCGTACCCTGCTCGCTATCATGGAGGGTATTACACGAATATGAAAGTCTTGCTTATTTCAGACGGTCATGGAGATCTCGCGCGGCTTGAACAGATTGAACCGATTGCCGCAACAGCGGATATGGTGCTGTTTGGTGGTGATTTTGCCGCATTCGGCAAGCCGGAAACCGGGTTGCCCTATCTGGAGCGCCTTGCCCATCTGCATGACCGGGTTTTTGCCGTGAGCGGCAACTGTGATGAGCCTGATTTTCGTGAAACAATGGAAGAGTTCGATGTCAGCATTGAAGGTTCCCTTTCCTATTTCAACGGGCTCATGTTTTCCGGATCCGGCGGCGCCCTTAAATTTACCGGGGTTACGCCGAACGAACGGACCGACGAAGACCTTGTCTCCGATCTCCATCTGGTAGCCGAAAGCGTCCCGGAAGGGTTCTCCAGTTCCGACGAGGCCTGGAACAATCTCGTCATCATCACGCATCAATCGCCCAAAGATACCCTGCTGGATAGCGTTACCAGCGGTGCCCATGTGGGATCGCCGCTCATCAGGGAATTTATTGAAAAATGGAAACCGTTGCTGGTACTTTCGGGACACATACATGAATCCGCCGCCGTTGATGCCATCGGCCCGACACGTATGGTGAATCCGGGAAGTCTCGCCGAGGGAAAGTACGCACTCGCCGAGATTTCAGGCGGGGGCAAGGTACCGTTCGAGGTTTCCTCCCTTGAATTGAAGACGCTCTAGCCGGATTTTTCTGTCAGTATTGTCAGTAGGTGTTTTCTATCGCCCTGATAAGCCGGTACATGAGCGTGTTGATGGGGACGGAAATTCCATGCTTTTCCCCGAGGTCCATGACCGTGCGGGAGAAAAGCTCAACTTCCGTTTTTCTGCCCGCTTCGACATCCTGGCACATGGAGGTCTTGCCCTCGTCGGAAAGGCCGTCCAGAACCCTGAACGAGTCTTCGATATCCTTTTCGGTAAGGGTTACGCCCTCGGGAGCGGCGACGGCGATTACTTCCCGCATGGCATCCGCGAAGAGGGAGGCCGATTCTTCTTCCCGTGTCGCCGACTTGAACGGACGGTAGGGTCGGCGGATAATCGCGGTGAGCTGATTGAG
>MWCL01000035.1 GCA_002070025.1 Spirochaetes bacterium ADurb.Bin215 | reverse complement strand
GAATAATGGGTGAGTATGACAAACTCGTCACCGCCGATCCTGAAGATTTCTTCACCCTTCAGGAGGTTTTCATCGAGCCGCCGGGCAATCTTGGCGATAAGATAGTCACCGAATGTGTGTCCCATCGTGTCGTTTACCAGCTTGATGTTGTCCACATCGAGGGAGAAGAGCGCCTTGCCTGCGCCGGGATCAAGCGCGAGAAATTCGGGAAGTCGTTCGGTCAGTTTTCGCCGGTTTGAAAGGCCGGTAAGCGTATCGTAATAGACCATCACCGACAACTCGTCCCGGCTCTCCCGGATAACCTCTTCCTTGTCGCTCAGTTTTTTGAGGGAGCGGTGAAAAAGGGAGTAGAGAAAGGCGGTGCTGAGCAGTACGAACAGAACCCCCTTGCTCATAAAAATGATATTGCGGATTTTTTCGTTTGGTACCAGGGTCATGACCAGTGTGTCGGAGAGCAGTATCCAGAGTACGCCGAACAGAAAATAGAGGAGTGCAGTACGCAATGCGATGGCCCAGACCTGTGTCCGGCCGTTGACGAGGAGAAATTTGGCTTGTTTAGACCGTAGACTCATACCGTACAGTATAGTACATCCGGAAACGCAGTTCAGTAAAAGTCCTTATATTGACGGTTTTTTTCTTTTCCGGTATAAGTAAGGTTCATATATTCATGAAGAAATTATGGGCGAATATACCCAGGAGGATAGACAGTGAGTGTAAAAATCAGACTGAAGCGTTTCGGGAGCAAGGCTCGTCCCTACTACCGCATTGTAGTACAGGATTCCCGCGAACCCCGTGATGGCAAGACCCTTGATGAAGTGGGCATCTACCATCCGATTGAAGCGGAAGACAAGCAGCTTTCCTTTGACGCTGACAAGGTTCGGACCTGGCTCGACAAGGGAGCACAGCCTTCAGCGACCGTTCACGGACTTTTGAACAGAAAACAGTTTACCCTGTAATCTACAGGAAGGGTAATCAGTGAGTATGGAAAAAGATCTGGTAGAATATATCGCAAAATCCCTGGTAGATGATCCCGGAGCGGTTTCGGTTAACGAAGTTGAGGGCGATCGCGCTTCAATACTCGAACTCCGTGTCGCACCGGATGATATCGGGAAAGTGATCGGCAAATACGGACGTATTGCCAAAGCCATGCGGACGGTGCTCAGCGCGTCGTCCGGAAAATCCGGGAAGCGGGTAACCCTGGAAATTCTTGACTAATGCGTCAGGGTTTTCATGAACCGGTTCCCGAAGGAATGCTGGTGACCGGAATCATCCGGTCTCCGCACGGGCTGGAAGGTTTTGTAAAGATTGAAAGCATTTCCGGCGAGACGGTTCACTTTGACGGTCTTGCCGACGTGCTGGTAAGGCCTTCCGACGGACCTCCGGTCCGCCTTGAGATCGAGGCTGTTCGGGCGAATGCCCGGCCGCCGTTGGTAAAATTCAGGGGGGTGGATAGTCCGGAAGCGGCGAAGCGTTTCGCCGGTGCCGAGATCCTCGTATCCCGCGACAATGCCTGTCCGCTTGATACGGACGAGTTTTATGTCAGTGATCTTTGTCAATGTATACTGGTACATAACGACGTTTCTGTCGGTTTGATTACCGGTGTACTGGAAGGCGGCGAGAGTGACCTGCTCGAGGTTACGCTTTCCGATGGTGCCGTTCCGGGAATTCCCGGAGGGGAAAAACGGTTTGTGCCGTTCCGCAAGGAATTTGTCGGCGAAGTCGACATGAAAGCAAAAACCGTTGCACTGATGCACCGCTGGATTCTGGAGTAGTCCATGAAGTTCCATGTGCTAACCTTATTTCCCGAGATACCGCGGGCCTTTTTCGAGAATTCGATAATGGCGAAAGCGGTTGACCGGGGACTCATACAGTACAACCTGGTAAACATACGCGATTTCGCGTACGACACGCATAGAACATGCGATGACAAACCGTACGGCGGCGTGCTTGGTAAACGGGTCCCGGGAATGCTCATGCTTCCCGAGCCGCTTTCCTTTGCCCTGGACTCTGTCGGGGTCAAGCCGAAAACGGAACGGGACGAAACGACAACCGGAAAAAGGCGGGTAATTTATTGCACGCCGTCCGGGAAGCCGTTTACCCAGGATCTTGCCCGGCAGTATGCCGAACAAGACGAACTGGTGTTTATCTGCGGAAGATACGAAGGAATCGATCAGCGGATTATCGACTTGTATGTTGATGATGAAGTTTCGATCGGCGACTATGTGCTTTCTTCCGGTGAGGTGGCCGTAACCGTGGTCATCGACGCGGTATACCGCCTGATAGACGGCGTAATTTCCAGCGAGTCGCTCGAAGATGAAAGTCATTCGGACGGACTTCTGGAATACCCCCAGTATACACGACCTGAAATATTCCGGGACCTTTCGGTTCCGGAGGTGCTCCTTTCGGGGCACCACGAGAAAATACGGAAGTGGCGTTTGCGCAAGCGCATCGAGAAAACGCTGCTCTTCCGTCCGGACCTGATCGAAAAGGCACGCGATTCCGCGGTTCTTTCCGAAGAGGCGGAATTGTTACTCAAGGAGCTTGAAAATGGGAATGGATCTGATCCACAAAATTGAAGAAGGTCAGAAAAAGACCGAACTGCCGGCTTTCAAGGTTGGTGATACCGTAAAGGTTCACTTTAAGATCGTTGAAGGGAAAAATGAACGCATCCAGATTTATGAAGGTCTGGTTATCTGCTTCAAGAACGCTGGTGTTGGACGCACCTTTACCGTGCGAAAAAACTCCTATGGTGTTGGTGTGGAACGCGTTTTCCCCGTCCATTCGCCGCGTATCGCCGACGTCGAGCTGGTTCGTCCTGGCCGTGTCCGCCGCGCCAAGCTTTACTACATCCGTGAAAAGATCGGTAAGGCTGCCAAGATCAAGACATTGATCAGGAAGAAAGCAACCCCGGAAGCATAACCGGGAACAGGCCGGGCGATTGTCCGGCCTTTTTTTTCAAGGAAGTCCATGATACGGTTTGAACCGAACGCCGGTACACGGTTCAGCATTGCCGGCATTACCGATTCTGCTCAACTGCCGGCGGATGGCGAAACCGCGCGGGTTCAGGTTATCGAAAAAGCCGGCGAGGGCTGGCTTCGTATCCGGATCGGCGGCAAGGTCCTCGTTGCGGGTGGTATGGCCAATTTCCCTCCGGGATCCGAGTTCACCGCGCGAATACAATATTCCGGAACAACCCTGTATCTCCATCCGGTGCACCAGGAGGCTGACCGGAACCTTTTTTCACGGCTCGGTGTTCCACAGACTCCGGTAAGTTCTTTTCTTCTTTCCTTTTTTCATACCGCAAAGTACCGCCTCGATTCCGGGGTTTTCAAATCCATTCTCGCCCAGAGTACCCGATTCTCCGGCCGTGAAAAGCGTGCTGCCGAAGCCGCTGCCATCCTCGTCATGCAGGGAATCGAACCGGAAGACCGTTTGGTCGCTCTTCTGATGGAGATCATTGAAGGCGGCGCGGGCGGCACTGATGCCGATGAGCGGGACATACTGGCCTTTATCAACCAGAAAAAAGGTCACGATCGGCATTGGTTGGCCTATCCCTTCAAACGGGTTGTGCATGGGCGCACCTTGACGGGTTCTATCCGTTTTCTGATCGATACCGCCCTTGAACGAATGTTGCGGACCGTCCTGACCGTACATGACGGGGTCCGAACCTGGGACTTTACCCTTGAAGACCGGGTATGTACCTATACACACACACCCGAACCGGATACAGTAACGGCAGATAAAATTGTAGTGTATCTGCAACGGGCCCTTGAACAAGCCGGATTTTCCGAAGTACACCGCGGTTCACCGGATGATTCCGATTCGGCGTATTCCGGAATAGACGTGGAGATTTAGCATGAAAGATGCCGCTGTCGCTCTGTCGTATACCGGAAATGAACCTGCTCCCGTTATTGTAGCCTCCGGGAAAAATGAACTGGCAAAACGAATGCGTGAAATCGCCCGTGAACATGAAATACGGGTTGTCGAAGACCCCCTTTTGGCCGATATTTTATCTGACGTCGAAATAGGAAACTGTATACCGGGTGAAACCTGGGAGGCGGTTGCCGCAATTTTTGCGTTTTTCAGGAGCGGAATAGCTGACGAATTAGTATAATACAAAGTGGTTTTGTGAAGAGGAATAGTTCATGATGAATAAAGTGTTTAGAAACGAACTTGAAGAAGGAATGCGGTTCACCGCGCCGGTTTTTTTTGATGACGGTGAAAACATGCTTGTCAGCAAAGGGGTCGCCATCAAGAGCCGGGAGCTGGCTGCGCTTGATCGCTGGAACATCAGTTTTGTTCTTACTGCGGGAAAGCCGGTTACGGATGATTCCCAACTCGCACCAGCCGAAGAGGAATTCGCGGAACTTGATGAGGTTGAAGAACTTGATGAAGAGGATGAGACGATTGCCGAGACGCCCAAGCTGGACGCGATCGAGTACACCTCCGAACAGATTCTCAAACTTCCCGAAGTACTTGCGAATGATGAATTGTACCGTGCGTACCATGATCTCATAACCTCCCTGGACAGTGTTTTTTCCGATATACGCGAGAAACGGGAAATAAGAACACGCGGTATTGACCGTATTGTCAATGAATTACTTACACTGGTACAAAGCAACCGTTCGGAAATCGTCGGTTTTATTCTTGGAGGCGATGTTCAGGAGTATGAACTGGCGAAAAGCTCGATAAACATCGCAATTCTTTCGATAATTATCGCCATTCATCTTGAATTGCCCCGTCACCGGGTGCTCCAGATAGCGACCGGTGCATTGCTGCACGACATAGGCATGCTCAAAGTACCGGATACCATTATCGGAAAAGAAGGTCCGCTTGATGAAAGCGAGCTTCAACTCATGCGATCCCATACATTTTACGGCTACAAGATGATCGTGAACGAGCTTCTCTACGCTGACGAAGTGGGAAAGGCCGCGGTACAGCATCATGAACGGTGGGACGGCGAAGGGTATCCCGGACGACTTTCCGGACAAAATATCGATCTCGGCGCGCGCATTATTTCGGTAGCCGATGCATTTGAAGCAATGGTGTCGCCGAAAGCATATCGGGATTCCATGGTCGGCTATAAAGCCATGCGTAATCTTCTTTCGGACAATGCCCGCCGGTTTGATCCCGATATTATCAAGGCAATGATCCAGAGTATGGGCATTTATCCTGTCGGTTCCATTGTCCTGATGAACAATTCAAGCATTGCCCGGGTGCTGGAAAGCAATCGTGAAGCACCCCTTCGTCCGGTTATACGAATACTTATTGACGAGTTCGCCCGTCCGTTCACCCTGAATGAAGGTGAAAAGATAAATCTCATGGAGAATCGTACGCTTTTTATTGCACGTGCCATTGATCCCGCGGAGTATCAGAAACGGACTTGACCAAATTGACCGGTAAAGCCGGTGAAGAACAGGCTGCAGTGTATCTCTTGGCAAAAAACTGGGAAATAGTAGCCCGGAACTGGAGGACACGCCGCGGTGAAATTGATATAATTGCCGTGGATGGCGACACCCTCGTCTTTGTCGAAGTAAAAACCTGGCCGCATGGGCAGGAAGCCGATCTGGAAACAGTGATCGGCCCGACAAAGAAAAAAAGAATGATTGAAACGGCTAAACATTTTCTTGCCGCGCATCGACAATATAATGGTATGTATATACGGTTTGATGTTGTGTTTTTGAGTTCCGACCCTCTAGAAGGCGGACTTCCTGAAATCCGGCATTTCGAATCTGCCATTGCGGAGCGTGAATCATGGTGAAGAAAAAAAAGCCCGAAAATCCCCGAATCCGCGAATTGCAGGAAAAAATCCGGGACGAGGGATATGTCCAGGGCGCGATTCAGCGGATCGCGCTGGTGTTAAGCAATAAACTCGTAGATGTGAAGGGACCGAACAATGAGTGATACCAATGAAAATTCCCGCAGAAGGGACCGTCGCAGGCGGAACCGCAACCGGGATAACAGTAATACAAGCAGGCAGAATGCTACGCAACCGGCAAAACGGGGCAATCCCCAGCAGAAAGAACGAGCCCCCCGTGTACAGGTGCCGGATATCCCCGCACCGCCCAAAATGCCGACCCCGGTATGCGCGCGCTGTGGAGAACCCATTCAGGATCTTGCCACCGCGCTTGCGGACAAGAGTACCGGAACTCCGGTGCATTTTGACTGTGTACTCAAGTTTCTCCAGGAAGCCGAGAGCATCAATGAAAACGAGAGCTTGTTGTACATAGGGCAGGGACGCTTTGCCGTTGTTGTGTACGAAGATCCGTCTGATAAACGAAAGTTCACCATTGTACGGCAGATTGAGTGGGAAGGGCGGGAAGCCCGTGCCGAATGGCGGAGTGAAATAGCCGGGCACTATAGTCAGGTACATTAATGAAAAAGGCCGCGGTAAACGCGGCTTTTTTTTTATCTCCGGTGTCGTGATCAGTCCTTTTTCTTGATTACCGTAAACCCGCAAAAGGGTACGAGTGCTTCCGGGACCGTAATGGTGCCGTCTTCATTCTGATAGTTTTCAAGAACGGCGACCATCGCGCGCGAAATCGCAACCGCGGTACCATTGAGCATGTGGACATACCGGTTCTTGCCGTCCTCATCCTTGAAGCGGACATTGAGGCGGCGGGCCTGATAGTCGGTGCAGTTGGAGGTTGAGGTAACTTCCCCCCATTCGCCGCCGTTCCTGCCGGGCATCCATGCTTCAAGATCCCACTTACGGTAGGCCGGTGCGCCAAGGTCTCCGGTACAAGTGTCCACAACCCGGAAGGGAATACCGAGCCCGGTGAAAATTTCTTCTTCGATTTTTCGCAATTCTTCATGAATCCGGTCAGAATCTTCCGGCAGACAGTATACAAACATTTCCAGCTTGGTGAACTGATGCACCCGGTACAGTCCCTTTGAGAACTGTCCGGCGGCACCGGCTTCACGGCGGAAGCAATGGGAAATGCCGCAATAGCGCAGGGGCAGTTTTTCCCGGGCAAGGATTTCGTCTTTGTGGTAGCCGCCCAGGGTAATCTCCGCCGTGGCGACGAGACAGGAGGCTTCACCTTCAAGCGTGTAGACATTCGATTCGTTTCCGCGCGGGTTAAATCCGATACCCTGCAGAATTTCTTCCTTGGCAACATCCGGAGTAATAAACGGTGTAAAGCCTTTTTCCCGGAGCTTGTTCAGGGCGTACATGATGAGCGCCTGTTCGAGGAATACCGCTTCATTTTTCAGGTAATAATACTTGACACCGGAAACCTTGGTCCCCGCTTCGAAATCTATGATGTCGAGATCCTCGCCGAGCTGTACATGATCTTTGGGAGTGAAGGAAAACTTCTTCGGTTCACCGAAACGGGCAACCTCGGTATTGTCCTTGTCTTCCTTGCCGAGTGGGGCTTCTGGATGTGCCATGTTGGGAATGCGGCGGCCGGCTTCATCGAGCTCCGCTTCAAGACGTGTTACGTCCGCTTCCATCCGGCTGATTTCTTCCTTGATGGATTTTCCCTCCGCGATAAGCTTTGCGCGTTCATCATTGGAAAGCTTGCCTTTCATTGCCCGGGCATTGTCGTTGCGGCGGGTTTGCAGTTCCTGCAAGGAGGTTACAAGGCGGGTCCGCTCGTCGAAAAGTGCGACGACGGCGTCCGCGTCGGCCGTCATGTTCCGCGCGGCAATGTTCGCCTTAACCGCGTCGAGGTTCTCTTTGATAAATCGGTAGTCAAGCATAATGGAACAATAATAGCGAGCCGACGGAGGGAACGCAAGGGGGCTAGTACGAAATCTCCCCGGACCAGAAGGAACGGACGCCGGGGGCTTCCGCGGATCCGGTGCTGATGAGCAATTCCCCGGTCTGACCGATTCCCGAGACGGTACCGTTCACCGTTTCGCCGGTATCCGGGTCTCCGGAAACGAAGCGAACCGGTTCGTTCCGTTTCCACAGAAGGGAGGACAGTTTACGGTTCCAAAACGGCTCCGCGAGAGCGGAGGAGAGTTCGGTAAGGAAAACCGGCAGCACATCGGCGGGCAAGGGCAGCGACGGGAAAACCGTTTGTCCGCTGAACGCTTCACGGGCCAGCCGGAGGGAGGATGCTTTATCGGCGAGATGTTCCGGAAATGACTTTTGAGCCAGGTTCAAACCGGCTGCTACCAAAATTGTTGAACCATCCGACTCGCAGAGAATGCCGGCAAGTTTTTTACCCCGGAAAAGAACATCATTCGGCCATTTAACCGCAATGTCCCCTCTTGAGGGGATAAAGCGTGAATAGGTTTGGGCAACGGCTAGCCCCGTTCTGAGCGTGATGACGGGATCCGGTTTACGGCGAAAAATGACCGTACACAACAAGCTTTCATGCGGAGCAGATTCCCACACGCGGCCGGCTATCCTGCCCCGGCCTGCTGTCTGCATTCCGGCAAAGATTACGGTACCATCCGGTTCACCCCGTTCAGCGAGAATGCGCGCATCGATCATGGTACTGTCTGTTTCGTCTGTAAAATACACGGGAGCGTCAAACGGATTGACGACTCCCACCCGGGTATATTCGCGTGTGTTTGTCATGATCAAAATAGTACACCCCGACGGGCCTGTTGACAAGTTCCCGGTGCGGTGTCTACAATACCGTCGCAGTATCAGGACCTGTTTCAGCGGATGTCGTATAACGGCTATTACCCGAGCTTCCCAAGCTCGTGACGGGGGTTCGACTCCCCTCATCCGCTGAAACGGGTTCTTTTTTTTACTGCTACCAAAATTGTTGAAAACCTACAGACGGTCTGAAACCGCCGTTTCCCCTTCCGAGAGTGCGCGGGATGCGCTTTTCCGGCGGACACTCGAATAGAAATGCCGTCCATTCATGACAGCCCGGGTCGTTTCGTCGAGAAATACCGCGAGAAAGAGCCCGAGTATGGCCAGTGACAAGCTGAACATCAGAACCCGGGCAAATATCAGTACAAAGATGGTGCCGAATATCTGGGTAAAAAGCATCCAGCGCGTGTCGCCCATGCCGCGTATTCCTCCGCCGAAGACAATATTCGCCGAACGGGGAAAGAGCGCAAAGGAGTTCACCAGGAGCATGGCCCCGGTTTGTGCGATAACGGATGGATCACGGGTAAAGACACCGGCGAACGATTCGGGGAAAACAACAAACAGGGCGAAAAAGATGGTAGATACGCCCCAGCACATCAGCATGGCCGTTTGACCGGTTCTCCGTATTTCAGCCGGGCGGCCTTCACCGGTCCGTCTTCCGGACAGGGTCATGGTTGCGCTTCCCATTGCCATGAAAAAGAGGGCGGGTACTATGGTAATGGACGCGACAATGGTGTAGATTCCCGCAGCGAGCGGATCTATTTCGTTGAGAAACCGGATCAGGACAATGTTCCCGATATTCCAGGAAAACTCTTCAAGACTCGCCGGAATCCCGATCCGGATAACCCGGAGATACACCCCGAGTTTTGCCTGTTTGATCGCGGTGAACGAAAGGTATACCGGCAGTTTACGGGAAAATGCTGTCATAACCGTATACGCCGCACCAATAATCTCGGCAGTGAGGGTTGCAATGGCCGCTCCGGCGATTCCCATAGCCGGGAACCCGAATTTTCCGAATATGAGTACCCAGTCAAGAAAAATGTTGATTCCAGCCCGGAGTATCGAGGCCAGCATGAGGGGGCGGGTAAATCCGCTTCCGTTGTATACAGCCATGGCGGCAGTGTTGATACCCGAAAAAAGGAGTCCTACCGTGTATATTTTCGCGTACAGTGCGGCGTAGGTCAGGATTGGTTCTTCAAGACCCATAAGATGGAAAATGGTCCTGTTGCCGAAAAACCAGATCGAGAAAAGGAGAACGGAAAAGAAGCTTGAAAAAACGAAGGTGGAACCGAGAATCGATTCCGCTTCTTCGGGTTTTTCTTCGCCGAGTTTCTGGGCTACGAGAATCGCGGTTCCGGTGCCGAGCGCGAAAAGAAACGACATGGTTGTCCAGATGGTAAAACCGGCGTTGCCAACGGCTGAAAGATATTCGGGCGCTGCGTTGCCGAGAAATGCTTGATCGGTTATTTGTTGTACCTGGGTTACGGCCATACCGGCAAGTATCGGAATTCCGATGCCCAAAAGGGATGTTGTCAGTTTTTCCTGTTTCATGATTCCTTCTCGAGTGATTGGCAGGGGGGAACGCCTTCATGATGTTATAACTACTTTAGCGTTCCGGTTCAAGTGTGTCCGGCAAAAAGTCGCAAAAAATGCAAATGACTTGCAAAAAAAGCAATTCTGACGTACAGTACCTGCAACAGGAGAAGGTATGCGAATACGATTTACCGCAATTGTTTTGCTTTTTTTTATGACAACGGTTCTCGCCGCGATGCCGGTTTCCGAACAGGACAAGCCGGTTATTGCCGTAAGTATTCTGCCGCAGAAGTTCTTTGTGGAACGGATCGGCGGTAATGATGTTGACACCCTGGTGCTTGTCGGTCCCGGTCAGAGTCCTCATTCGTATGAACCGACACCCCGTCAGCTGGAGAAACTTTCACGTTCCGCGGTATGGATCCTGTCAGGAACCGGCTTTGAGGAAACGTTGCTCGAAAAGGTGCGATCCCGGTTTCCTGGGCTCTCCGTGGTGGACGGAACGGAAGGTGTAGTTTTTCGTCACATCGATGCCCATCATGGCGATCACGCACATAATGAGGATCCGCACAGCTGGCTTGGCCGGATGCCGGCGAAACTGATGGCGCGTCATGTCCTTGAGGTGTTGTCCCGGGTCAATCCGGACCGGGAAACTGTGTACCGTACGAGGCATGATGAACTTGTTGCCGATATTGATTCGGTGTTCGACGATCTCACGCATAAACTTGCGCCCCTCGCGGGTACCACCGTGCTGGTGTACCATCCGGCATTTGGTTACTTTCTTGACGAATTCGGTTTACAGCAGGAGGCGGTCGAGACCGGCGGTCGTGAGCCGACTGTGCGCACGCTTGCTGCGCTCGTGGAAGAAGCCCGCAAGGAACAGGCCAATGCGATATTTGTCCAGGAGCAGTTTTCACGGGATTCCGCAAACCGTATAGCCGACGAGCTCGGTATTCCGGTGGTTCCCCTGGATCCGCTTTCAGGCGATTGGCTTGAGAATATCCGCCGGATGGGAAACGCGCTTGAATCCTCCCTGATACGAAAATAATGAGTTGTGGTATAGTGTAGCGATGGATAGTGACATTCTTACCGCGGATATTCTTGAGAGTATCTCGGACGGAGTATTCACGGTAGACAAAGACTGGAAAATAACCTCATTTAACCGGGCTGCGGAGCAGATTACCGGTGTATCGCGAGACAAAGCGATAGGACAGAATTGCTTTGAGGTATTCAAGTCGAATATGTGTGAGTCTGAATGTCCCCTGCGAAAAACCATGGAAAGCGGTAGTCCGGTTATTGACCGCGCGGGATTCTGTCTTTCCGCAAAAGGAAAGCGGATTCCCATCAGTGTTTCAACGGCCTTGCTCGTTGATTCCGACGGTACTGTACTGGGCGGAGCCGAAACATTCCGGGATTTGCGTGAACTGGAAAACCTCAGACAGGAACTTGCGGAACGCCGCCGCCAAACCGGTGTAGTCAGCAAGAGTCCGGCCATGGAAACAATCATGGCGATGCTGCCGGCAGTGTCGGACAGCAATGCGTCTGTCCTGCTTGTCGGGGAAACCGGAACCGGCAAGGAAGTACTCGCACGAACCATTCATGAAATGAGCTCCCGGTCCGAAAAGCCCTTTGTCGCTGTTAACTGCGGTGCACTGCCCGAAAATCTTCTCGAGTCCGAGCTGTTCGGATACCGGAAAGGAGCCTTCACCGGAGCGGACCGCGATAAACCCGGTCGTTTTGCGCTCGCCGAGGGCGGAACCCTTCTTCTGGATGAAATAGGGGAAATAAGTCAGGCGCTCCAGGTCAAGTTGCTGCGTGTTCTCCAGGAACGTGAGTATGAGCCTCTGGGGGGAACGAAGCCGGTTCATACCGACGTCCGTATTCTCTGCGCGACGCACCGGGATTTGCGCGAATTGATGGAAGACGGACGGTTCCGTCAGGATTTGTACTATCGAATTAACGTGATTACTCTGGATCTGCCGCCGTTACGCAAACGGCGGGAGGATATCGCCGATCTTGCTGAAACCTTTCTTGAAACAGCTGCCGCTCACTCGGGAAAGAAAATAGCAGGCTTCACTCCGGCGGTATTCAGGTTGTTTTATGCGTATGACTGGCCGGGAAATATCCGTGAACTGCAGAATGTCATAGAACGGGCGGTGGTGCTTACCGCTGCCGGTGTGATAGACACCGACGTTCTGCCCCGGGAACTTCAGGCTTCCCCGAACATGATTCAGACGAAAGACTTAACTGACGCTCCCGGTAGTGAGCCGGGTGAACTCTCTGTTGATGAAACCGATGATCACGCCGATTCAGTTTCATCCGCGGCGGGAGCGAGAGAAAAGGCTGAACGCTCATGCATCATCGCGGGTCTTGAGAAAAACGGATGGCATCGGGGACGAACCGCCGAGTCCCTCGGCATGAACAAGGCGACGCTGTGGCGGAAGATGAAAAAATACGGTATATCGGGGAACTGACCCGAAAGTACGTTCTACAGTTGTTTCAACAATTTTGATAGCAGTTCCGGCAGGGTCCCCGACCCGGGGTCATGAATTCATAGCGGAGATGACAACGTCCCGGACCTTGGCGGGCAGGGCGGCCGCTTCTTCCCGGGAGAGATCCGCGGTTGGAATCGGCGGATGAATCGTTAGCCGGATATGTGAATTCTGTATTTTACCCTTCTCCTCGAACAGCCGCCATGAGCCGTCCATGGTAAAGGGGATGATGGGAACCCCCGCCTTGAGGGCGAGCTTGAAACTTCCTGCCTTGAATTCGGCGACCGGTTTACCGCGGCTTCTTGTGCCTTCCGGGAAAATGACCAGCGGATATCCCGCTTTGACCGTTTCAACGGCTTCCTGCATTGCCCGTACCGACTGCCGCATGTCTTTCCGGTCAAGGAAGGTGCATTGCATCAGTTTCATCCATCCGGCAAGGCCGGGAACCGCGAGAATTTCTATCTTTGAAATGAACGCTTTACGTTTTTCTACAAACCCGAGAAGAATGGGTATATCAAAATAACTCTGATGGTTTCCTATAAAAACCACCGGCGTGTCTTCCGGTATGTGTTCTTCTCCGCGGACGTCCACCGTACCACCGGCAAGTTTGACGACGAAACGCGCCCACTTGCCCACCTCTCTGGTTACGATACGGTCACGATCTGCAATTCGTCCCTTCCGGTCAAGATACCGTGTCCACAGAAGCAGCGGAGCAAGAAAAAGCAGGTACGCGAAGAAGAGTATGACGGCAATAATGGTTCGGATCATGTATGTCTCCCGGGTACTATAATACCAGAAGATTCAATTATCGCAAGATAGTTCACTCCTGATTTTTCGCGTTGCCGCCATCATGTTCGCAAGGCTTTCTTCGGTTTCTGCCGTTCCGCGGGTTTTGAGTCCGCAATCGGGATTGATCCAGAGCCGGTGGGCTGTATCGGTGGTAATGCCGAGCTTTTCGATCATGGTCCGGATTACTGCCTCAAGCTCCTCCCGGGGTGGAATACGCGGCGAGTGAATGTCGTATACACCGGGACCAACCGCAGTTTTGAACTCATGTTCGGCAAGCGTGTCGAGGATGGACAGGTTGGAACGTGACGCTTCAAATGAAATGACGTCCGCGTCGAGGGCGTCGATTTCGTCAATGATGCCGGTAAAATCGCTGTAACACATGTGGGTGTGAATCTGGGTTTCAGGGCGCACCCCGCTGTGTGCAAGCCGGAAGGCCCGGATCGCCCAGTCGAGATATTCCGTTTCCCGATCCGCGCGGCGTAATGGAAGTTTTTCCTTGAAAGCGGCTTCGTCAATCTGGATAATGCTGATGCCGTGTTGTTCCAGGTCGAGTACTTCCTCCCGTATTGCCCGTCCTATCTGGAAGGCGATATCCCGATGGGGAATGTCTTCGCGGGGAAATGACCAGTTGAGTATGGTTACCGGTCCGGTGAGCATGCCCTTTACCGGTTTCGGGGTGAGAGACTGCGCGTACACCGCTAGATCCACGGTCATTGCTTGTATTCGCGATACATCGTCGTGAATTATTGGGGGCTTTACACAGCGTGTTCCGTAGGACTGAACCCAGCCGTTCCGGGTAAACGCGAACCCGGCAAGATTCTCGCCGAAGAACTCGACCATGTCGTTCCGCTCGAACTCGCCATATACGAGTGCGTCAAGTCCGATTGATTCCTGAAAGGCAATGATCTGTCGGATCATGGCCTGAATGTTCTGTTCATAGGTTTCCCGGTCTATCTCTCCCCGGCGCAGACGGGCCCGATTTTCACGGACTTCGGCTGTTTGCGGGAATGAGCCGATGGTGGTGGCGGGAAGATAGGGAAAGGTAAAGCGGCGTTGCTGAATGACGCTCCGTTCCTGGCGGGGCGGGAGCCGGGTACACTCGTCGGAAGTATCCTGACTTTGCCGGGGTGGTGTACTGCTTGTTTGCTCGCTAGATACGGGAGTGTCTTTCAGGGCTGACGACGAGGACGGTCCGCCGTTATTCCCGGCGGTGCCTTGCCCGGCAAGCGTGGTAAGCTCGTCAAGTTTTTCCGTTGCGAACGAAAGGCGCTTCAGGAGAGTTTCGTCAAGCGCGGTTTCCGCTTCCAGGGATACGGGAACGTGGAGAAGCGTACAGGACGGCGCGATGGTGATGCGGCTTTCCGGTAAACCGGACGCCTGCGCTGCCGCTGCCATGAGGGCCCGGGTCGCTGACGGCTCTGCGCGCCACACATTCTTTCCGTTGATGACGCCGATCGTCAGTTCCTTGTCTTGTGGAAAATCCGACGATGACAGAAGCGCAAGGTTCTTTTTGCCTTCAAGGAGATCAAGACCGATGCTGTCAAAGGGCAGTGCAAGAATTTCCTGCCAGGCGTCGCGAACGTCGCCGTAGGCAGTGTGGAGGTGGATCCTGACGCCTCCTGTTGTGTCGAGAATGGTCCGGTACAGCAAGGTGAAGAACGCGCGGTCTTCCGGTGAAAGGTCGGTAACAAGCGCCGGTTCGTCAATCTGGATTTCGGGAATGCCCTCAGCCGCGCAGCGTTCAAGGATGTCCTTCCAGACGGACGTGATTGCCGGTGCAAATCCGTCGCGGTGCTTATTCCCGGTGTAGCGGGCAAGATGGAGAAAGGTAAAGGGGCCGATAAATACTGGCCGGGTTTGAATCCCGGCCTCGAGCGCTTCCCGGTATTCGTTGAACGGTTTATCGTTTTGAAGGGTGAATACCATGTCATCTTCAAGCTCGGGGATGATGTAGTGATAGTTTGTGTTGAACCACTTGGTCATGGTCAGGGCATGGAGATCAACATCGCCGCTCTGGTGTCCTCTCGCGAGCGCAAAGTACCGTTCCAGATCCGAAAGCGGGGCTGTCCGGAATCGTTCCGGTATTGCGCCGAGCAGTACCGCGGTGTCGAGCATGCTGTCGTAGAATGAGAAATCGTTGGACGGTATTGAGGTGATGCCGCGTGTTTTCATCAATTGCCAGTTCTCCAGGCGGATCTTCTTTCCTGCCGCGAAGAGTTCTGCGTCCGATACTTCCTTGCGGAACCATTTCTCTGTGGCGAATTTCAATTCCCGGTGGGCCCCGATTCTGGGAAACCCTGCTACTGCTGTTTTCATGAGTAGAGCGTACTGTGTTTTTTGACTATAGTCCAAGATTAAATAATTATGGTTAGATATAGGATAAAACTATAGCAAGACAGATAAAACGGGGGGGCTTGCAGGGACTGCTATCAAAATTGTTGAAAAAATCAGCGCTTCCGATGCTTCTTCCCGGGATTTTTCCCGGGAGATTGCCCGATGCAAATCCTGAGAAGATTCTCCAGAAAGAGTGTTCCCGCGCGGGAGAAGACGGCCTTCTCCGGGTGTATGTATCCGATGGTGATGGTTTCGTCGATGTCGAGGGGAATCGCCGTGATGCTGTTACCGTTCAGGTCGCTCGTGAGTATACCGGTGGAGATGGTATACCCCTGGAGGCCGATCAGGAGGTTGAAGAGGGTCGCCCGGTCGCTCACCTTTATGCTTTTCTTGTGAAACATCGTACTCTGTATTTCTTCCGAAAAATGGAACGAGTTGTATTCCCCCTGTTCAAATGAAAGGCAGGGGTAGTCGGCAAGGTCCGCGAGTGCAACCTGCTTTTTCTTCGCGAGAGGATGGCGTGTACTCACAAAAATATGCGGGCGGGCGTCGAAAAGCGGGGTAAAGGTACATCCGGCGTCGTGGAAGAGGCGGTGCAGTACGCGCCGGTTAAAGTCGTTGAGGTAGAGGATGCCGATTTCGCTCCGGAGGTTTTTAACATCTTCCAGAATTTCATGTGTTCTGGTTTCCCGGAGCGTGCATTCGTATTCGTCTACGCCGAGTTCGCGGATGGTGTCCACAAAGGCATTCACGGTAAAGGCATAGTGCTGGGTAGAAACCGAAAAGAGCTGCCGGGGCGGGCTTCCTTCCCTGTACCGGTTTTCCAGAAGTTCGGTTTGCTCGAGTATCTGGCGGGCATGGGCGAGAAATTCGGTTCCTTCGGGCGTTACCTGGACTCCCCGGTTTGAGCGGGCGAAAATCCTGATGCCGAGTTCCTTTTCGAGTTCCCCGACAGCTGCGGACAGGCTTGGCTGGGATATGTAGAGGCGGTCTGCGGCTTCGCTGAAGGACCCGTACCGGGCTACTCCCGCGGCGTATCGTAACTGCTGGAGGGTCATGGGAAAAGGGTAGCCCGAATCCTGCACTTTGGCAACATGCGGCACTGCTATCAACATTGTTGAAAACTGACTGTTTGACTTTTCTCTCCCCGATGACTATTTTTACCCTGCGGAGGAAACGGTATGGAACAAGAACGGGCTGCGCCGGAAAGCCGGGTTGTCATTCTGGGTGCTTCAAACAAGGAAGACCGGTATTCATTCAAGGCGTTCAATTTTTTACGTGAGCGGGAGTTTGTTCCCGTTCCGGTACATCCGCGGATCCGCGAGGTAGGAGGCGTTACGGTTTTTCCGTCGCTCGACGATCCGGGCATACGTGAAGGCGGTCCGGTTGATACGGTTACCCTCTATGTAAACCCCGCCGTGGTGGAAGAAAACGTAGCGGCCATTATCGCGCTCAAACCCCGCCGGGTCATCATGAATCCGGGAACCGAGAGCGAATCAGCCCGGGAGGCGCTGGAAGCGGCCGGTATTCTGGTGCTTGAGGCCTGCACGCTGGTTATGCTCAGAACGGATCAATTTTAGTACTGCTATCAAAATTGTTGAAACATTTTTCCCGTATTCCTCCCGCTTCTTGACACATTCGTGCCCTCTTGTCACAATAAATGCAACTTCACCTCAGGAGACACACCTGCCATGGAATCATCAAAAGTCAAAGCCCCGATCCTGACAAAGCGGGACTATATTCCGCTCGTCAAACGGGCGCTCAGGGAAGACCTCGAGCGGAACGGGGACATAACCAGCAACGCCATTTTCAGCCGCAAGACACGAGCGGTTTTCAAGCTTTTGGCAAAGGACGACGGTGTGCTCTGCGGGATCGACGTATTCCGCTCGGTATTTCAACTCCTTGACCGGAAAATTTCAGTTGCGTCAAATTTCTCCGACGGAGACCGTCTGTCCCGGGGAACGGTGGTCGCGACGGTCACCGGGTCGCTCATTTCCATACTGACGGGCGAGCGCACGGCGCTCAACCTTGTATCGCATCTTTCCGGCGTTGCTTCGAAAACCGCGCGGTTTGTCGCGGCGGGGAGCGGCAAGCCGGTCATTCTTGATACCCGGAAAACAGTTCCCGGCATGCGCCGGCTCCAGAAGTATGCCGTAGTTACTGGCGGCGGCCAGAATCACCGTATCGGTCTTCATGACATGATCCTCATCAAGGACAATCACGTGGATGCTGCAGGTGGTATCACCGAAGCGGTGGCCCGTGCCCGAAAGCGGTGGGGAAACCGTTTCAAGATCGAGGTGGAAACGCGGAATCTCGACGAGGTGCGCGAGGCGCTTGCGGCGTCGGTGGATCGCATCATGCTCGACAACATGGACAATGCTGCCATGAAAGAAGCGGTTGGCATCATCGCCGGCCGCGCGGAAACAGAAGCGTCGGGAAACATCACCCTTGAACGTCTCCCGTCTCTGGGAGAGTGCGGAGTCGACTTTGTCTCCTTCGGGGAACTGACCCATTCGGTGAGCATATTCGATTTTTCTCTCAAACAGGATGCGATACTGTGAGCGTACGGGATAATGCGGGACAGATGAGGGAATCCGCAACTGAAGTACTCGACGAGATCCGGCAGCTGAAGGAGTCTCTCGGCGGGAACGTTCTCATAGCCGCGCATCATTATCAGCGGGAAGAAATCGTCCGTATGGCCGACGCGGTGGGAGATTCCTACCGGCTTGCGGTCATCGCCTCGGAATCGGATGCGGACGTCATCATCATGTGCGGTGTGCGTTTCATGGCGGAGAGCGCGGCAATTCTCGCGCGGAGCGATCAGCGGGTGCTTCTACCGGATTTTGATGCGGGATGTCCCATGGCGGACATGACCACGCGGGTGGCCGCGGAACGCGCACTGGACGCGATCAAGGAGCAGACCGGAACAGAGGCGGTGCCGCTTACCTACATGAACAGCTGGGCCGATCTCAAGGCGCTCACCGGAGAGCGGGGCGGCAGTATCTGTACGTCCGGAAACGCGAAGAAGATCATGGCGCATTATCTTGACGCCGGGAAAAACATACTCTTCATGCCGGACCGGAATCTCGGCATCAACACCGCGCGCGCCCTTGGCGTACCCGACCACGAGATTGCCCTTGTTTCCGCGCAGGGGGAGGTGAGCGCCGATTGCGCCGGAAAGCGTATTTTTCTCTGGGATGGATTTTGTCCGGTACACCGGGAATTTACGGCGGAACAGACCGCCGTTCTCCGCGTTACGCATCCCGACATACAGATCATGGTGCATCCCGAATGTACGGAAGATGTGGTCGCCTCATCCGATGCGGCGGCGTCCACCGAAGGCATGGCCCGGGATATTGAACGCGCCGGCGCAGGTGCTGTTCTCGGGGTCGGGACGGAATACCGCTTTGTTGAGCGGATGATCAGGGAGTATCCCGATCGCACCATCGTACCGCTCCATACGGCGTACTGCAGCGACATGGATCTCATCGCGCCGGAGAAACTGCTCCAGGTGCTTCGCGGCGTTGCTGGCGGGGACACTGACCGCTTTCTGGTAACCATCGATGACCAGGGCCGGGAAGATGCCCGGCGTGCGCTCGCGCAGATGATCGCGATAACGGAAAATTCCTGATGGTCGACGTACTCATTCTGGGAACCGGTATTGCCGGCCTGACAACCGCCATCGCCGCACGGGAAGCCGGCCTCTCGGTCATGGTGCTCACCAAGACCGACCGGGCGGAAGAAACAAACACGAATTACGCGCAGGGCGGTATCATCGCATCGGCTCCCGATGATGATCCTTCCCTGCTTGAGAACGATATACTTGAAGCCGGATGCCAGGTTAATTTCCGGGACATGGTTTCACGGTTTGCCCGCGAAGCGCCGCAGACCGTACAGGAATTTCTCGCGGATCATGTTGGCGTGGTGTTCAGCCGGGATGAAGAGGGTAACTGGGATTACACGGAAGAGGCGGCGCATTCACGGCGGCGCATTCTCCATTTCGAGGATCATACCGGAGACGCGATCGAACATGCCCTCATCGCCCATGCGGAAAAAATCGGTATAACCTTGCGGACCTCCTGTACCGCTATTGACCTCATTACCACCGATCATCATTCAACCGATCCCCAACAGCGGTACCGGGATCCCGAGGTTCTCGGCGTGTATGCTCTCGATAACGGAAGCGGCCGGGTGGAAACCCTCTTCGCCCGTTCGGTCGTGCTGGCGACCGGCGGACTCGGCAACCTGTACCAGTTCACCACGAATCCGGCCTGTGCCACCGGCGACGGTATCGCCATGGCCGCCCGCGCCGGGGCGGACATCATCAATGCCGAGTTTGTCCAGTTCCACCCCACGGCCCTTTTTCACAAGGATATAAAGCGGTTTCTCATTTCGGAGTCCCTGCGGGGGGAGGGCGCGAAGCTGCTCGGTCCCGACGGCAAGCCCTTCATGGAGCGGTACACGCCCCAGGCGGAACTTGCGCCCCGCGACGTGGTTACCCGGGCCATCTACGAGGAGATGAGCCGGCAGGGCTGCGAGTATCTTCTTCTGGATATTGCGAACCATTACCGTGGAAATGATCCGATTGAACGGCGTTTTTCACGCATTTATGAAACATGCCGCCGTGGGGGAATCGACATAACCCGCGAACCCATACCCATCGTTCCCGCCGCGCATTATTTTTGCGGCGGAATCAGGGTTGATGCAGCCGGCCGCTCGTCTCTCAAGGGTCTTTACGCGGTAGGCGAAGTTGCCTGTACCGGACTTCACGGTGCAAACCGTCTTGCCTCGACCAGCATGCTCGAAGGCTTGTACAGCGCGCTCAAGACCGCGGCCCATCTCGCGGGGAGTTCAACTGAAAATGGTGAGTCAGATGCCGCGTATGCCGACCGCTGCGCGGCAATCCCGGACTGGAAAATTCCCGCCGGCGCGGAAACCTTCGAGCCGACCCTGATCTATCAGGACTGGAAGTATATAAAACTGACGATGTGGAATCATGCCGGAATCGTCCGTACCCGGAAAGGGCTGGCTCGCGCCCAGGCAGATCTTAACTACCATGCGCACCGCATTACCAGTTTTTACCGGGAAGCGGTTCCCACCCGCGACATTATTGAACTGCGCAATGCGGTGGAAACAGCGCGCATAATCGTTGCCCAGGCAATACACCGGGAAGCGTCTGTGGGCTGCCATTTCAGGACAGACTAGTCCGGCAAACGCCGGTTGCGCCGGGCGGGGTCTTCCATTATACTCGCCGGTATGCGAGTTGTAATTGTCGGAGCCGGCATGGTCGGCCTTTCCATTGCCCGCGCGCTCATCGAAGAGAAGCGGGATGTGGTGCTCATTGAAAAAAACGCCGAAACAGCGCGCCGGGTTGATAACGAACTGGACTGCCTGGTCATCAACGATGATGGCTCCCGCCCCGAAGCGCTCCGGCTAGCGAATACGGAATCCGCCGACTGGTTTCTCGCGCTCACCGGAAGCGATGCCGTCAATATTGTTTCCTGCGGCCTGGTCGCGTCTGAGTCGGGAAAGACCCGGACAATCGTACGGGTGGAAACTCCCTTTTACAGCGCGCTCTCGCCCGTCCAGCAAAAATCGTTCGGTATCGATTATCTTATTCATCCTGCCATGGAAGCGGCGCGGGTTCTCGCGGACATTCTCCATGAGGGCTTCGCCGGTTCGGTAACGCCGCTTCACGGTGGCGCCCTGCAGCTCAGAACCGTATTCGCGCCCGTTTTTCCGGAGTATGTCGGCAAGACGCTCGGGGAACTCCGGCAAAGCGCCCTGAAGCACTTTTTGATCGCGGCAGTCGTACGCTCAGGCGGAATTGTGGTCCCGAAGGGCGACTGCCGTATCGAGGAAACAGACAAGCTCTATGTTCTGGGTACTCCGGATTCCCTGAATGACCTCCTCGGCCCGGTTGAAGGACTGGAGAATACTGCTCGAAAAATCATGATCGTCGGTATTACCCGGATCGGGGAGCGGCTTCTTGAGCTCTTGCAGCATCCGGAAAATACCCGGGAAGGCGGGCTCATACAAAAACTCTTCCGGAAAAAACCCGACATAGCCATTCTTGACGCACGGGGCGAGGAGTGTACCCGTCTCGCGCATATTCATGAGGGTATAACCATCCAGAATGTGGATTGTCTTGATGAAGGGGTTCTCGAGAAAGTGGGCGTGGCCCGTCAGGATCTCTTTGTTGCCGCGGGAACATCCCAGGCGGAAAACATTCTCATTGCCCAGCTTGCCAAGTCGCTCGGTGCGAAGAAAAGCGTCGCCATAACGACCAACCACCGGTTCCTCCATCTCGGGACCCGCATGGATGTAGATTCGTATATCTGTTCAAACGACGCGGTTGTCTCCTCCGTTCTCGAGACAGTCCGCAAAGCGCATATCCGCACCATCTATGATTTCTATGAAGACGATGTTGAAATCGTCGACCTGACCATCAGTCCGAGTTCTCCCGTAACGGGCAAGGCACTCCGGAATCTGGAATTGCCCAGGGAAGTGCTGCTTGCCTTTGTCATGAAGGACGGAGATCTGGTAGTTCCAACGGGCGACACTCTGCTTGAAGGCGGAGACGAAATAGGTCTTGTGACTCACAAGAAGCACATTGCCGCGCTGGAACATATCTTCGGCGGTACCGATGGAAGCTAGGGCGCTTTTCCGGGCAATCTCGGTACTTCTTTCCATTGTCGCGCTCTTTATGCTGGCCTGCATGCTTGCCGGCATCTTCATGGGGGAGGCCACAGCGACAATTGATATTTTCACCATCCCCGTTGTCGCGGGTGCGTTTCTTTTTGTGCTTTCACTGATTGTATCGAGCAAATCGGTGGAATTGTCCCAACGCTCGGGCTACCTCTTTGTCGTCCTCTCCTGGATCGCTGCCGCCCTCCTCGGCGCCATTCCCTTTTACCTTGCCGGGTTTTCCCTCACTCCGGCCGACGCCTTTTTTGAATCGATGTCCGGGTTTACCACAACCGGATCCACCATTCTGACTGATATCGAAGCGCTCCCCCGGTCTCTGCTCCTGTGGCGGGCAACCACCCACTGGCTCGGCGGTATGGGCATCGTGGTGCTCACGGTGGCCGTATTCCCTCTTCTCGGCATCAGCGGGCGGACGCTCATGGAAGCAGAAGCGCCCGGTCCCCAGGTGGACAAGTTCACGCCCCGCCTGTCGCATACCGCGTCCATTCTCTGGCTCATCTATCTCTGCCTGACGGTCATTCTCACCATTTTGCTCATGATCGGCGGCATGTCCTGGTTCGACGCGGTCACCCATGCCTTTGCCACCATGGCAACCGGCGGAATTTCAACCCGGAACGCTTCGGTGGGAGCCTTTGATTCAGCCTTTATCCAGATTGTGATCACCATTTTCATGATTCTCGCCGGCACCGGATTTACCATTCACTGGCGTATGCTCACCGGGAAAAGGAAAGAAGCGCTGAAGGATCATGAATGGCGGGTGTACATCGGAATTTTTGCGGTTTCATCGATACTGATATGGATAACTCTGGTGCGGCTGGGTCCTGATCGCCTCTGGACGGAGAACCTCCGCCATGCCTGTTTCCAGGTTGCGTCAATCCTGACTACTACCGGTTTCGCAACCGAGGATTACCTGCTCTGGCCGGCGTTCGCCCAGACGGTGCTTTTTACTCTCATGTTCATAGGCGGGTGCGCCGGATCCACTGCAGGCGGGATCAAGGTAGGCAGGGCCTACACACTCTTCAAGATGGCGCTTTCCGAAATGAAGTACTTGCTGAATCCGCATGCGGTGTACGGCATATTTGTGAGCGGAAAGTACATGCACAAAAAAATCGTGTACGACATCGCGGCCATGGTTTATCTTTTCCTCGGTACAGCACTGCTTTCCACGCTTGTTGTTTCTTCAGCCGGGTATGACATTCTCACAAGCCTCACGGCGACTCTTGCCGCGCAGGGAAACATTGGTCCCGGTTTTTCACTGGTGGGACCGGCGCTGAATTACGCGTTTTTCCCCGGCTGGATAAAGTGCTGGCTCTCCTTCATCATGCTCGTGGGCCGTCTAGAGGTGTACACCGTTCTCGTTCTTTTAACACGGGCGTTCTGGAAACGGTAACCGCGCACTGTCACGTCAGGACCAGCAGACGCCGGTTTCCTGCCGGGTGCACTTCTCCTTGCCGTTTATGGTCGTACACTGGTAGCAGACTTCGTTTGCCGTTTTCCGTTCAACAACCCATTGCCGTACATTCTCCAGCGTAACCCGGGCTATCTCGCCGAGTGCTTCTTCGGTAAGGAAGGCCTGATGCGAGGTAAGCAGCACATTCGGGAACTGGATGAGCCGTGCGAGAACATCGTCCTGAATGGGGGCAAGCGACCAGTCTTCGAAGAAATACTGGTCTTCTTCTTCGTACACATCGAGCCCGGCACCGCGGATGCGTCCGTCCTTGAGGGCGTCCACGAGGGCGCGCGAATCAATGAGTCCGCCGCGTCCCGTATTGAGAAGTATCACATTCTTTTTCATGAGCGAGATGGATTCGTCATTGATCATGTGCCGGTTTTCCGGTGTAAGGGGGCAATGGAGCGAGATAACGTCCGACTCCCGGTAGAGTGTTTCCCGGTCCACATACTTCCCGTTGATGCTTTTCGCGAATTCTTCGTCGGGATACAGGTCGTCGAGAAGGACGTTCATGCCGTAACCGTGGAGAATCTGCGCGAGAATCTTGCCGATCTTTCCGGTACCGATGATGCCGGCGGTCTTGCCGTAGAGGTCCTGTCCAACGAGGCCGGCAAGGGCAAAGTTTCCGTCGCGGGTCCGGTTGTACGCGGTGTGAATGCGCCGGTTCAGTGTCTGGAGGAGGGCGGCTGCGTGCTCCGCTACCGCATGCGGTGAATATGCCGGTACCCGTACCACGTGTATCTTCTTGTATACCGCTTCAAGATCCACATTGTTGTACCCCGCGCAGCGGAGGGCGATGAGCTCGACACCATATTCATGAAGCATCGAAATAACCTTTTCGGTAATCTTGTCATTCACAAAGACACAGACAACCTGATGTCCTTTTGCAAGACCTGCCGTGCTGGCCGTAAGTTTGCTTTCGAAGAAATCGATGGTTATCTCAATATCATCATACGCCAGTTCCTTCAGGGTTTTCTCGAAGTATTGACGGTCATACGGCTTTGCGTCGAAAAAGGCTATGTCGATTTTTTTCTTCATTGCTTCCTCCTGTTATACAAAATATAGCGAAATAGTAGGAAAAAGCAAACTGAATTCACTGCTACCAACATTGTTGGTAACTGCTACCAAAATTGTTGAAAACCCGTTACAGGAAACGAACCATGGACCAGTCTATGGCGCCCTTTTCGTCCAGTAGTTCCCGGTCAGCATGGACATATTCAATCTTTCCGATGAACATTTCGTGGCTTCCGGTCAGGACTGAGCCGGTTACGGTGCATTCGATGTTTATCGGGCAGTCG